>NZ_JCACHU010000049.1:0-7651 GCF_059504005.1 Belnapia sp.
CCGCGCGGGTTCCGCCCGCGCCAACAGCCTGGCCATGCGCGCCTCCAGAGCTCGTTCAAGGCCCATCTGGTGAACGCGCTAGGCCAGCCAACTTTGCCGACCTAGAAAAAAACCCTGCACGCCAGCGAGCAGGATCGCGCCGACGTCGCCCGTCGGCGCGCCCAGTGGCAGCGCTATCAGGGACGGATTGATCCGGCGCGGCTGGTGTTCATCGATGAAACCTGGACCAAGACCAACATGGCGCCGCTTCGGGGCTGGGCGACGAAGGGCAAGCGAGTGCTGAGCAAGGCGCCGTTCGGCCACTGGAAAACCATGACCTTCGTGGCTGCTCTGCGGCACGACGGCATCGTGGCGCCGTGGCTGCTCGACGGCCCGATCAATGGGGAGCGGTTCCGGGTCTATGTCGAACAGGTCCTGGTGCCGACGTTGAAGCCAGGCGACCTGGTCGTCATGGACAACCTCGGCAGCCACAAAGGATCGGCTGTGCGCCGAGCCATCCAGCGGGCTGGCGCAAAGCTCTTCCTGCAGTCGAAATACTCGCCCGACCTGAACCCCATCGAGCAGGTCTTCGCGAAACTCAAGCACCTACTGCGACAGGCTGCCGCCCGAACCAGCGACGCGGTGTGCGCCACTATAGGCACACTCCTCAGTACCTACACGCCCCAGCAATGCGCCAACTACCTGAAGCACTCAGGATACAACCGAACCTAAACACATCACGGTCTAGTGCACTGAGTCAGACAGCAGGTGCAGAGAGCCTGGCCAGCTTGCCGAGGATGGTGTTGGCGGGCTTGGTCGAGGCGAACGGCTTGGAGGCCCTGTTGTGGTCACGGATGTAGCGGGCGATGGCGTCTTGCAGGTCGGATACGGACGTGAAGACGGCGCGCCGGATACGCCTGCGGGTGATGGTGGAGAAAAAGCCCTCGACAGCGTTGATCCAGGACGCCGAGGTCGGCGTGAAGTGGAAGACCCAGCGCGGGTGATCTGCCAGCCACTGCTGCACCTTTGGGTGTTTGTGGGTGCCGTAGTTATCGACGATGGCGTGGATCACCTTGCCGGCCGGGACCGCGCGTTCGACGGCGTTGAGGAAGCGGACGAACTCGTTGTGGGTGTGCCGCGGCATGCAGCGGCCGACCACGGTGCCGTCGAGGGTGTTCAGCGCCGCGAACAGGGTGGTGGTGCCGTTGCGCTTGTAGTCATGCGTCATGGTGCCGCACTTGCCGGGCTTCAGAGGCAGGCCCGGCTGGGTGCGGTCGAGCGCCTGGATCTGGCTCTTCTCGTCGATCGACAGCACCACCGCATGGCAGGGCGGGTCCATGTACAGGCCGACGATGTCCTCGACCTTGCTGGCGAAGGCGGGGTCGTTGGAGCGCTTGAAGGTACGCAGCCGGTGCGGCTGCAGGCGGTTGGCCTGCCAGATGCGCTGCACTGCGGTCAGGCTGATGCCGACCGTCTTGGCCATCGCCCGGCCAGTCCAATGGGTCACGGCGCCCGGCGGCTCGGACCAGGTCAGGGCCAGCACCTTGGCCACCGTCGTGGTGGCCAGCGGCGCCCGGCCGGGCCTGCGCGTCTTGTCGCGCAGCAGTTCATCGACACCTTGTTCGGCGTAGCGCCGTTGCCAGCGCCAGACCGCCGGGCGGCTGACGCCCGCACGACGCGCCACCTCCACCACCGGCAGCCGCTCGGCTGATAACAGGATGATGTTGGCCCGCTGCACGGGCTTGAGCGGGCGGTTCCGGTCATTGAGGATCTCCGCCAAGCGGGCGCGGTCCCCACATCCAACGATGATGCTGACGGTCTGGGCCATACCCAGACCATTCCATCACAGCCCCTGGCTGTGAATCCTCCGTCTGGGTCAGTGCACTAGCAGGGAAGGATGCCGGAGAGGCGAACCCGACGGAGCGCGAGGTGATGTGCACGGTGCGGATCCGCCGCAGCAGCGCCGCATCCGCCTCGGCGCGGGCCGACAGAGGCCGGTCGAGCCAGGCGTAGTAGCCGGCCCGCGAGACCTCAAGCAGTCTGGCCATCCGGGTGATCGGGAAGGTGGCCTGGTTTGCCCTCAGGAACTCGAAGACCCGGACGGGATCGTGCCGGTCTCGCGGGCAAACCAGGCCGCCGCGCGAGAGAGAATGTCGTGCTCCTGGCGCAACTGCTTGTTCTCGCGCCTGAGCCGCGCGAGCTCATCGCGCTCGGCCGTGTTCAGAATAGCCTCGGCAGAGGCGGACTGCACGTCACGCCGGCCCTCCTGCTGGTCAGCAGCAGCGACCCAGTTTCGAATGGCCTGAGCGGAGGGTTCGAACTCGCGTGCAAGGTCGGCCGGGTCGCGTCCGGCACGGACCAGCTCGATCATCTGGCGCCGGAACTCCGGCGCGTAGGTAGGATGAGTTTTGAGCATCGGGGGACACCTCACGCAAAAGCTTCGTTGATGTCCAGCAAAACGGGACAAAGCCACTTTCGCCGTATCGCCCCAGAACTGCCAGCCCCAAAAGACCCGCCCTGCTTTATCGCGCCCGCTCGACGCCGCCTTACCATGCACAGTCTCTCCTTACTGCGGTCGTTCCAAAGATCTGCAAAGAGCCTCTTGCCGCATTCCTTGACCTCAAGGTTGCCGCGTACTCGGCCATCACACGGCGGTCCAGCGCTTTTCCACGGCGTCTCCCACGCTGCCGTCCACGTCGTCCCCCTAAACACCTGCTCACCCCGACGAGCAGCGCCTGACCGGGGCGGCAAAGGAGAGATACCATGGACACGAACGTCACTACTGCGATGCCTGCCCAGAAGAAGATGCCGGTGCCGCGCAATGGCGTCGACACGCCGAAGCTCTTCGCTACTATCGCTGCCGTCGCCGACCAGCCCTCGCTCGCAAAGTTCCAATTCCGCGCCCAGAGCAGGTGGATCAGCGGCACGCATTGCCACAGCACCGTCGCCGGCTTCTATGGCGTCGGCGGCGAGATGCAGCACGTCACCGCCTTTGGCGTCAACAGCGACCATCCGAAGATTCTTTGCGGCGAGGATCGCGGGCCGACGCCGGTCGAGCATCTGCTGCACGCCCTCGCCGGCTGCCTCACTGCCGGCATCGCCAACATCGCTGCGGCGCGCGGCGTCACCCTGCAGTCCTGCGAGTGCACAGTCGAAGGCGACATGGACCTGCGCGGAATTCTCGGCCTGTCGGATGCAGTGCGGAACGGCTTCCAGGGCATTCGCGTGAGCTTCGACATCGAGGGCGACGCCCCGGTCGAGATCCTGAAGAAGATCGTCGAGCAATCGCGCGCCCGCTCCGCCGTCTTCGACATCCTGACCAACGGCGTGCCCGTCTCCATCGCCGTGAACGCCTGACACCGACGCCGACCCCACCGGCGCACGGCACACCCTGCGTCGGTGGTGAGCGCAAGGAAGCGCCCCATGCAGCATTCCCCTGTCATCATCCTTGGCGCCGGCCAAGCCGGACTGGCAATGAGCAATTGCCTCGGTGGCCGCGGCGTTCCCCATGTCGTCCTCGAGCGCGGCCGCATCGGCGAGCGCTGGCGGACCGAGCGGTGGGACAGCCTGCGGCTGCTCACGCCGAACTGGATGACCCGGCTGCCCGGCTGGTCCTACCGCGGCGCAAACCCGGACGGCTTCATGTCCTCACGCGAGTTCGTCCGCTACCTGGAGGACTATGCCCATGGCGGGTGCGCGCCTGTGGAATGCGGCGTCACGGTCCGGTCAGCCCGGCGCGGGCCGTCCGGCTACGTCGTCGAGACCGACCAGGGACGATGGCGGAGCGAGGTCCTGGTGGTCGCCACCGGCCATTGCGACCGGCCGGCCGTGCCCGAATGGGCATCCTCCTTGCCTGCATCGCTGCACCAGGTCACCCCGTCCGACTACCGCAACCCGGCGACGCTGCCGCAGGGCGGTGTGCTCGTGGTGGGCGCGTCGGCCACTGGCGTGCAGCTCGCCGAGGAGATCCAGCGCTCCGGTCGGCAGGTCACGCTGTCGGTCGGCCGACACATACGCCTGCCGCGGCGCTACCGCGGCCGCGACATCTGGTGCTGGCTGGAACGCAGCGGTGTGCTCGACGAGCGAACGACGGAGGTGTCGGACCTCGCCCGCGCCATGCGCCTGCCCTCCTTCCAGCTCGTCGGCCGCACCGACGGCGCCACGATCGACCTCGGCACGCTGCAGGCCTTGGGCGTGCGCCTGATCGGCCGCGCCGTCGGGGCGGAGACGGGCGTCCTGCAGGTCGCGGACGACTTAAAGGAGACGGTCGGCGCCGCGCAGTCCGCGCTCGAGCGCCTGCTGACCCGCCTCGATGCGGTCGCGGACTTGGCCGGCGCCCCGGCCGAGCCGGATGCCGTGCGGCGGATCGTCACGGCGGCCGCGCCGACGCGCCTCGACCTCGGCGGCATCCGCAGCGTGATCTGGGCCACGGGCCATACCCGCGACTACGGCTGGCTGCAGGTTCCCGTCCTGGATGCGGCCGGCGAGATCATTCACCAGGGCGGCATCACGCCCTCGCCCGGCCTCTTCGCCCTCGGGCTGCGGCTGATGCGGCGGCGCCGGTCGAGCTTCATCGACGGCGTCGGGCAGGACGCGATGGAGCTGACGGAGAACATACTCGATTGCCTGGCGCGGCCCGGCCGCGTCGCTGCGTGAACGGGACACGGGACGATGACCAACCGGGAAACCCATGACGTGCTGGTGGTCGGCGCGCGCTGCGCCGGCGCCGCTACCGCGATGCTGATGGCGCGGCGGAGATTGCGCGTGCTGGCCGTCGACCGCGGCGAGTACGGGTCGGACACGATGTCCACCCATGCGCTGATGCGCGGCGGCGTGCTGCAACTCCACCGCTGGGGAGTGCTGCCGCGGATCGCCGCGGTGACGCCCGCGGTGCGACGGACGGCATTCCATTACGGCGAGGACTGCGTGGACCTCGCGCTCCGTCCCGGACCCGGCGGCGACGCGCTCTACGCGCCACGGCGCACGCTGCTCGACCGGGTGCTGGCCGATGCGGCACGGCGGGCCGGCGTCGAGGTACAATATGGCCAGCGCCTGGTGGCGCTGCGCCGCGACGCCGATGGCCGCGTGCGCGGCGGCACGCTGCTGGATGCGTCGGGCCGCCGGCAGGAGGTCCGCGCCGATCTCGTCGTCGGTGCCGATGGCATGAGCTCGGCCGTGGCGCGGCTGGCCGGCGCATCCGTGATGCGCGAGGGACGGCATGCCAGCGCGGTGATCTACGGGCATTGGTCCGGCCTCAAGGCCGAGGGCTACCGCTGGTACTACAATCCCGGCGTCAGCGCCGGCGTCATCCCGACGAATGACGGCCAGCATTGCGTCTTTGCGGCGCTGCCGCAGGCCCGGCTGCGGGCCGAGGCGGACCGCGGAGCCGCGGCGTTGTACCAGGACGTACTCGCCGCCTGCTCACCAGCGCTGGCCGAGGCCGTGGCGCGGGCGGAGCCGCAGGCGCGGCTGGTCACCTTCGGCGGCCGGCGTGGCTACCTGCGACAGGCCTGCGGTCCCGGCTGGGCGCTGGTTGGCGACGCGGGCTACTTCAAGGACCCGCTGACCGCGCACGGCATGACCGACGCGCTGCGCGACGCCGAGCTGCTCGCACGTGCCGCCGCCTGCGGCAGCGAGGCTGCCTTCGCCGGCTATGCCGCGACGCGCGAGGCGCTGTCCCTACCGTTGATGGCGGCGACCGACGCTATCGCCTCCTTCGCCTGGACCCTCGAGGAGCTGCGCCTGCACCACCAGGCGCTGAACCAGGCGATGAAATCCGAGGTCGCGCATCTCGACGCGCTCGGCCCGTTCGACGCGAACCAGCAGGAGGACGCAGCATGAAGACCGACACGCCATGGAGCCTGACGATCAACGGACGGCCGATGGAAGGCCGGATCGCCGAGCGGCGGCGCCGGACCTCGATGCACGACGTGGAGGTCTTCTCCGGCATGACCGGCGACAGAAACCCGCTGCATCACGACGAAGCCATGGCGAAGGCCTCGCCCTTCGGCGGGCTGATCGTGCAGGGGGGCGTGACCTCCGGGCTGCTCAATGCCGTCGTCGCCGAGAACCTGCCCGGGCCGGGCACCGTCTTCCTGCAGGTCGAGTGGCGCTTCCTTAAGGCCGTGCTGGTAGGCGAGGAGATCACCGGCCTCGTCGAGGTCATCGCGATCCGCGACGACAAGCCGATCTGCAAGCTCAGGACCGAGGTCCGGAACGCGGCGGGCGAGGTCTGCCTGGCCGGCACCGCGGTGACCTACACCGTGCCGCTGCGGCCGGCGTCCTAGCATCCGCTCCCGCACATGACGGGGCCGGCCGGGCGTGAGCCCGCGCCGGCCCCGATCGCGTCCGACCCTGCCATGGTCGTGCCGGGCGCGAAAACCACAGGCGGTCCGACGCTTCCCACGCGCGCTTCCACGGCATTCCACACTGCCGGCAGCAAAGCTCTCCTCGCGCACCGAGGTGGTGCGCGCAGACAAAGGAGACGACGATGCACCGCCATGTCCGCCGGCTCGCCATGGGTTGCCGGAAACTGTCCCGCTTCTGCTGGCCCGTCCTCGTGGCCGCGATGACCGGCACCGCACCGAGCCATGCCGTCGCGGCACCGGCCGCGGAGTACGGTCCGGAAGCGGAGGCCGTATTCCGTGCGCGCTGCGAGGCGACTGGGATGGCGCCCCGCCAATGCCAGTCGATGATGGAAATGCTGCAGGCGCGCATCGGCTATGCCGCTTTCCTCGACGGCACGGCGAGTGACGCGTGGTCTAACGGGCGGCTGGCCGCCATCCGTATCGCGCCGGACCGGCCGGGGGCGCAGCCATGACGACCGCGTGCCGGGCGCTCTGCACTGTCTGGACCTGGCTGCGTGGCAGCGGATACAGGCCGGAACGGCACTACATGCGGGGCGGCAGCCCACCAAGCCTGCCGCGGGCGGCGCATCCCCCCTAGGTACCCTCGGTTCGGTCGAGGAAGGCACGCATCTCGTTCAGGAACCGGGTCCAGGCCGGCTCGTCCTCGAGCAGGATGTGGTTGCGTCCCTCGAGCGGCACGAAGCGCGCGTTCCTGATGCCCATGGCGAGGCGGCGCCCTTCCTCGAAGGGCACCACCTCGTCGCCCGTGCAGTGGAGCACGAGGGTGGGAACACGGACCTGCGGCAGCAGCGCCTCGACCTGCAGGGATCCGAAAGCCTCCTGAATCCGGACCGCATTCTCTGGCGACGTCGTCATCCGCTGCAGCTCGTTGAACCAGCGCGCCTGCTCCGGGGTGCCGTCAGGGATGAAGAGGCTGGTGAAGGACTGGCGGAAGGCCGGGTTGTCGGCACCCCAGCCATGCCGCATCAGGGTGACCAGCGCTTGCCGGGTCGCCAGTTCGGCGGGGTTGTCGCGTTGCGCCCAGCCCCGGGCGTAGCCGCCATAGAGCACCAGGTGGCTGACGCGCCCGGGATGCTCGGCGGCGTAGGCGATGGCAGTGGCGCATCCCTGCGAAATGCCGAGCACCGCAAAGCGCTCGAGGCCCGCGGCCTCCACCACCGCCTCCACGTCGCGCCTCGAGGCGGTCAGCGAAAGGTCTTCGACCTGCCAGTCGGAAAGGCCGTTGCCGCGCGCGTCGTAGCACTACCTTGGCAGTCTGAAGTCAGGCGGCGGCCTAAGCTTCCGCCGGCAGTGTGGACATCGGA
>NZ_JCACHU010000050.1:0-7647 GCF_059504005.1 Belnapia sp.
CGTGAAGTTGGCCATTCGTCAGATCAGGTCAAGACAATGAGGGCCGCCTCAATAACTCGGCCCGCCGAGCCCCTGAATTGCCCGCGCTTCGGCGCAGAATGCCGCGACGTTGGTTGTTGCAACGACAGTTGGGCGGCGCGTAGGCTGCCCCCTGGACGTGCTTCCTGGCTCAGCTACCAGAATGTTTCGGCCTTGTGTCTACCCTTGCCGCGTCGTCGCATCCTCACTCGACGCAAATGCAGGCCGCGACCCCGCGCCACATCCGGCACTGGAGGCGACATGGAATATCCGTACGATCTTGGCGCTTACACCCGCAAGATCACCACCTCATCCCCTGGCGCGCAGCGCTGGTTCGACCGCGGGCTCAACTGGTGCTTCGGGTTTCACCATGAGGAGGCTGTTGCCTGCTTCGAAAAGGCGCTCTTGGCCGACCCCAACTGCGCTATGGCGCACTGGGGTGTCGCCTACGCAATAGGCCCGAACTACAATTTTCCTTGGGAGATGCAGGATGACAGTATTAAGGCAACGACCCTAGCCCGCGCCTACGATGCCACCCAGGCGGCGCTGGCGCTCGTGGGCGGCGTTACTGCAGCCGAGCACGCGCTGATCGAGGCGTTGCCGGCGCGCTTCCCGCAGCGCGACCCGATTGAAGACCAGAAGCCCTGGAATGATGCGTTCACTGACGCAATGCGGCTGGCCCACCGGGCCCACCCGCGCGATCTCGACCTGCGCAGCGTGTTCGTCGAAGCGATCATGAACCGGACACCATGGCAGATGTGGGACCAGCGCACCGGCCTGCCCGCTGATGGCGCCGGTACCATTGAGGCGCAGGAGGTGCTGGAGGCCGGCTTCAGTACCATGCCGGGCGCCACTCGCCATCCCGGCCTTCTGCACCTGCACATCCATCTGATGGAGATGTCGCCGCATCCCGAAGCCGCGTTGCTATCCGGCGACCGCCTGCGCGAGCTAACGCCGGACATGGGCCACCTAGTCCACATGGCGAGCCACATCGACATCCAATGCGGCCAATACCGTGACGCGATGTTTTGGAACCAGAAGGCCTCAGTCGCAGACCGCAAGTACTACGCCCGCGCTGGGGCGATGAATTTCTACACTGGATACCGCGTCCACAACTATCACTTCGCGGCCTACGCCGCCATGTTCCTCGGTCAGTACGCCCCCGCGATCGCCGCGGCCAACGAGTTGATCGAGACGATGCCTGAGGAGATGCTGCGCATCGAATCGCCGCCAATGGCGGACTTTTTCGAAAGCTTCGTCTCCATCAAGCAGCACGTGCTGGTGCGCTTCGGTAAATGGGAGGAGATCCTCGAGCAGCGGCTGCCCGCCGATCAGACCTTCTACTGCAACACCACAGCCATCATGCACTACGCCCGAGGTGTGGCGCATGCGGCGATGGGAGACGTGGCGTCGGCACTGGCCGAGCAAGCACTGTTCCGCGCTGCGGCGCTGAGAGTGCCGCCGTCGCGCATCATGCTCCCAGCTACGCCTTGCCAACGCTTCCTCGCGATTGCGGAAGAAATGCTGGAAGGCGAGATCGCCTATCGGCGCGGCGAGTACGGTGCTGCCTTCGCCCGTCTCCGCGCGGCTATCGCGCTCGAGGACGACCTGCCCTACGCAGAGCCCTGGGGTTGGATGCAGCCCATCCGTCACGCTCTCGGCGCGCTGTTGCTCGAACAGGGGCACGTCGACGAGGCTGAGCAGGCGTATCGCGAAGATCTAGGGCTGGCCGGCAGCCTGCCGCGTGCGCAAATCCACCCGGACAATCTCTGGGCACTGCGCGGCTTGCTCACCTGCCTGGAGCGGCGCGGCGAAACCGTGGAGGCGAAGCTGATACACCAGCGCCTGGAGCTCGCCTCCGCCCGCGCCGACCTGGACGTGTCGGTCTCGTGCTTCTGTGCACGCGGCACGGCCGCCGGTTAGCGTTGCCTCGATGGCACGCTGGAGCGCAGGCAGGATACCATGCTGGTGAGAGTGCTGGCACGGGCTTTCCGGCACCAGCGGCTGCTCGACAAGGGGCGGTATGCCTCGATCAGCGAAATGGCGGCGGCCGAGAGGGTCGAGCGCGGATATCTGGGATCGCTGCTCCGCCTCACGCTGCTGGCGCCGGAGATTGTCGAGGCAATCCTCAATGGGCGACCTCCAGAGAGCTTGGACCTACCGCGGCTCCTCGAGCCGTTCCCGATGGACTGGTCAGCACAGCCCGGCGCGCTCGCGGCTGGGGTGCCCCCCCGCTGCGGCCTTGACTGACTGCCCTCAATGGGAGCCAGACCTTCGTTCGAATCTCTATCTCACATCAGACGAGGCGAAATTCGTCACCGGCGCCGAACTCGTGATCGACGGCGGGTACACAGCGCAGTAGGCCGGGCGTCGAGCTCAGAGCAGGTACCGAGCGAACCAGTCGCGCGCGGCAGCGCTTGACTCTTGGAAGCCGGCTCCAGTGTACGGCTCAAAGTGCGCGCCCGAGATCAGCACCAGCGATTTTGGCTCCAGCGCGCGGTTATAGGCGTCGAGCGCCAAGTCGGTCGGAGTCAGCGTGTCGTGCGTGGCGATAATCATGAGCAGCGGCGTCGGGCTGATCCGCGCTATCCAGGCACCCGGCTCGTACTCGCGTAGCATTTCGGCGCTGCGCAGCGTCACCTCGTTGCGCCAAGCCGGGGCACGGTCTTGGGTGGCATTGAAGAACGCCCAGGGCTCAATGCCAGGCATGGCGCAAGGCGCGGTGGGATCCTCCGCCACCACAGGGATCACCGCTGGTGGGTGTCCAGTGAAGCGTGCGTCACGGTCGGCATCAAAGCGTGCAGACAGGGCGGGCAAGAGGTCGGCGCGAGCGCGGCGGCTCGCTCCGATGGGGCCGGAGATTAGCGGCACCTGCGACACTACACAACGCACGCGCCGATCGATCGCACCGAGCATGAGGACGTGCCCGCCACTGTAGCTGGTGCCCCATGCACCGACGCGGCTCTCATCCACTTCAGGAAGGGTCCGGGCGTAGGTGATTGCATGCCGGTAGTCGCGGACCTGCTGGAAGGGATCGATCTCCTGGCGCGGCTCGCCGCCGCTGGCACCAAAGCCACGATTGTCAAAGACAAGCACGGCCAAGCCAGCTGCGGCAAAGACCTCGGCGTAGCGGTCGAGGTACTGCTCTTTCACCCCTGTGAAGCCGTGCGCCATTACCACCGTCGCGTGTGGTCCGGGATTGTCGGGGAGGTAGAGCCAGCCGTGGAGGGTGGCTCCCTCCGCGTTGAAGGCGATGTCCCGCCGCATTGAGTCCTCCCGCGCCGATCTTACGCGGCATTCCACTCCCTCCGGCTTCGTAGGCGCAAGCGTTCCGAGTGGGTGGATTTCGCGTCGTGAAGCGAGGGCACCGTCGGGCGGCCACTCCCTGCCTGTAAGAGCCTCGTGCGAATGTCTGCATCGAGTCGCCCTCGGCGGCAGCTTTGCATGGTCAAGAGGAACAGCTGGCGCTGGTCGAGACGAAGGTATCGCCTCTAACTGCCATAGCTTCTGAACCGCTTCCGCTAAGCTGGGTGGAGCAGCAATCAGTGGTCACTCGCAAAGGAAGGCCTCGATCAGCTGTCATAGGGTGACCTGCCGTGACCGAACCTGGCCGATAGTGGTCCGACTGCTGTCGGGTACGCACTGCTATAAAGCGGTCGCTCGGATTTGAGAGATGCCTCGGCGGGTTCCGGACCTGCGCCGTTAGAACGCCCGGTGGGAACCACTTCCAGCTTCTACCAGCAGTCGCTGCCGAGGCGAACTCCGCGGTCGTCAAGTGCAAGTAGATGGCGAAGTCGACAGCTGCAGCAGCGCCTGCTCTCAAATAGTCAGTGAAGCAACGGCACGACGAAGCCGAGCGCGCTCGCTGCATCTACCGGGCCACAGCAAAATAGCGATCGATTTTACGGTTGACCTTGGAAATGCCATGGAGCGAACATCGGCTGCGCGGTAACTCGGTGCAGCCACGCGCGGAGCCAAGATGCTAGCGACGTCGCCGCACCGTGGGCCCGGCAAAGCATCTGCCTGCGCGCCCGCAGGATTGGAAATGCTAGCGACTAGTCCCGCAATTCCGAGGTCAGTCTGAAGATGAGCACGAAGGCCGCAAAAGGGGGCGGCGGCCGCATTCGGCACAGCAGGTGTCCCCCCCACGGGAGGTGACTATGAGCACCACGACGGCTTTGGCCGACCCTGCGGCCGAGCTCGCCAGCGCCTTCGCGGGCCAGATCCTATACCCGATCGATGCAGACTACGAGGAAGCCCGGCGGGTGCATAACGGCCTCATAGACAAGCGCCCAGCGCTCATCGCTCGTTGCCTCGGCACGGCCGACATCGTGGCGGCCCTGCAGGCGGCGCGGCGTGCCGGCCTTGAGATCGCCGTCCGCGGCGGCGGCCATAACGTGGCCGGCCGTGCTACCACCGAGGGCGGCATGATGATCGACCTGCAGCCGATGCGGGCGGTCCATGTTGATCCGCAGGCGCGCACCGCCCGCGCCCAGGGCGGCGCAACCTGGAGCGGGTTCAACCGCGAAACCCAACTGCACAGCCTGGCGACCACGGGGGGCGTGGTCTCCTCGACGGGGATCGCGGGACTGACGCTCGGTGGCGGGCTGGGCTGGCTCATGGGGAAACACGCACTTGCCCTCGACAACCTGATCTCGGCGGAGGTTGTGCTTGCCGATGGCAGGATCCTCACCGCAAGCGCCGAGCAGAACCCGGATCTGTTCTGGGCGCTGCGGGGCGGCGGCGGCAATTTCGGCGTGGTGTCCTCCCTCGAGTATCGTTTGCACGCCGTCGGCCCGACCGTCACCGGCGGGATCATCGCCTATCCCTTCGCCCAGGCATTCGACGTGCTGCGGCATTACCGCGATCTCACGGCTTCGCTGCCCGATGAGTTCACGGTCTTTGGCGGCTTGGTCCATGCGCCGGATGGATCGGGCGAGAAGCTTGCGGCGATGGTGATGTGCCATTGCGGCACCCCCGCCGAAGGTGAGGCGGCCGTCGAGCCGATCAAGCGCTTCGGCGCGCCGGCGCTCGATGGGGTCGGCCCCATGCCCTATACCCAGCTCAACGCCATGCTGGATGCGGCTTATCCGCGCGGTGCGCTCAACTACTGGAAGTCTAGCTTCCTCGCCAGCCTCGGCGATGACGCGATCCGGACAATGATCGAGTGCTTCGCCGCCTGTCCTACGCCGATGGGACAGCTTCTGATCGAGCATTTCCACGGCGCCGTCACCCGTGTGGAGGTGACCGAGACCGCTTTCCCGCACCGTTCGCCCGGCTACAACATGCTCGTGCTCTCGGAGTGGACCGACCCGGCCCACAGCGCCGCCTGCACGGCCTGGGCACGGGACAGCTTTGCCGCGTTGCAGCCCTATATGGGCGCAGGCCGCTACGTGAACTACTTCGATGCCGATGAGCGCGCCGGCGCGGTGGCGGCTGCCTATGGACCGAACTACCAGCGGCTGCAGCAGATCAAGGCCAAATACGATCCGGAGAACCTCTTCCGCCTGAACCAGAACATCCTGCCCACCGCCTGACTATGGGTAGGAGGACAACACGGTGCTGGCAGCCGGCCTAGGGGTGGCGCGCCACCATGTGGAGCGGGCAGTTCCTCCCTAGAGCTGCAGACCCGACCTCCGCTTCGGCGCGGATGACCCCTCAACTGCCTGACCGGCACACTGAAACACTCGTTCCGGAACGTGCTTCCGCTGAAGTGGTGTCAATGTCGGGCTGGCGGCGGCCGGTCTGGACAATGACTTTCGCCTCATTTCTGCTTTCCGCATGCCGGACCAGTCGAGCTGATGACCGAAGTGGGCGCAAACCGGCTGTTCTCGACTGCTGACCAGCGATGCCGGCGCGACCACAGTGCGGGCAGTCGTATCCAGTGCCTCAGGGTACCTCGCCCAACACCCGACTGCCACGTCGACGATGGCCCAGAGCCGGGCCATGTTGGTCAGCAGGTCGCATTTACCGAGGAACACCAGGCGTACCGATGCGGTACTACCGACCTCATCAGCGACCTTGGTCGGCCGCGTTTCGTCTCGTAGGTTGATTGTTGCTTCTGCTGTGCGTTCAACCTGGCGCCATGAATCTCGACGGTTCGATCCGGCCGATAGGCAAGGGGTGCTGATATGGGGATCATCGAATCGACGGAGGCTTACGAAGGCTTCCTCCGCGAGGAAATGGGCGATGAGGTGGTTGCCCAGGGGTTGGTTGAGAAGCATAGGGAGATGGCTGCAGAGGCACCGTTTACCTTTCTCCGAGCCACCTATTGGCGCTGGGCTGAACGGATCCTCGCCATCGTGGATGAGCTCGCAGAGGCACCCAGCGTATTAGCCGTGGGTGACATCCACCTTGAGAACTTCGGCACCTGGCGAGACGCAGACGGGCGCCTGGTCTGGGGCGTTAACGATTATGACGAGGCCGCCGAGATGCCGTATGTCCTGGATCTCCTACGCCTCGCAACAAGCGCCCTGCTAGCCTGCACCAAGGAGTGCAACCCGGGTGCGTCGCTCATCGCTGGCGCCATTCTGCAGGGCTACCGCAAAGGCTTGAAAGAGCCCCGGCCTCTTATCTTGGACCGGAAGCTCGAGTGGCTGCGAAAGCTGGTGATCGTGCCGGAGGATGCGCGCCACGACTTCTGGGACAAGCTGGATAAGAAGCGGAAGCGGTTTCTCGCCCGACCAGAAGCAGGGCGGCCCAGGCTATCGCCGCGCTACCGCGAAGCATTGCTGGCTGCTCTACCCGCCGGAAGCAGCGAGCCAGAGATATGGTACCGCAGCGCTGGGCTGGGCAGCCTCGGTCGGCCCCGGTGGGTGGCGCGGGCGCAATGGTGTGGCGATTGGGTTGTTCGCGAAGCGAAGGGCATCGTGCCATCGGCATGGACACGCGTAGACAAGAGGGGAGGTCGCACCGTCCGGTGCATGGAGATCGCTGCGGGCCGGTACCGAGCACCCGATCCGTGGTACCGCGTGGCGGACGGTATCGCCGTGCGTCGCCTCTCGCCAAACAATCGCAAGATCGGGACCGACAAAACGATCGCTGCAGAGGGCGAGAGCGGGGCGGAGGATAGGCTGGGGGTGGAAGTGCTGTTGGACCAGCGAATGCTGGAGGCGATGGGCCGGGAGCTAGCCGCGGTCCACCTTGGTACCGGAGACGTCAGCAGCGCCGTCGAGAGCGACTTGGCAGCCCGGAGTGAGTCCTGGCTGGCGGCGGCCGCTGAACGGGCAGCAGAGGACATCCGGGTCGAGCACGCGGTGTTCCGGGCCGACTGGAGCCGCCGCTGCGGTCACAGGTGACCTTCGCTTCCGGCCGATTTCCACTGGTGTATGGGCAGAAGCACACGGGACATAGGAGCCACGTCGCGGGGTGCCGAGGGAGGATCGGCTATAGCCATCGGTGCGTCCGCCGCACCCGAGGCAAATCTCGGCTGTGCAAGGGCGGCACCAAAATAGCGTGTCAGCTTCGCCTCCGAGAACGTCCGCAACCTCTTCCATTTCGATAACCCGCAGCAGCGCAAGCCTGGGCGCTATGGCGGTCAAGCAACTCGGCCAGGGTGCCACGCCACTCCTCCTGCTTGGCCCAGGCGATCAGTCCGACGATAACGTGCGGCGTGGGCAGGGCGGGTGC
>NZ_JCACHU010000051.1:0-7443 GCF_059504005.1 Belnapia sp.
CGCCGCTGGAACTACGCCATCCACCGTGTCCGCTGCCGCATCGAGAAGATCTTCGGTACCTGGAAGCGCAGCTACGGCCCGCGCCGAATGCGATGGCGAGGACTAGCCAAGGCTACCCTGCAGGTCCACCTCACTGCCATCGCCTACAACCTTCGCCGCTCACTCACACTGCTCACCAACCTACCAGCATGAGCTGAGCAACCTTCCCGGGCCGTCCATCCGGCACGACTAACAGAACCCCTTCACCCGCACCTGCCTCTACGAGGCAGCCAACGTGCTGCTGACCAAGGTGCAGCGGTTCTCGCCGCTGAAGGCGTGGGGCACCCGTCTGGTGCAGCGGATCGGCGCCGAAAAGGCGCGCGTTGCGGTTGCGCGGAAGATCGCCGTCACTCCCCGCTGCATCTGGACAGATGGCACCGCGTTCTGGTGGACCCGTGAGGAGGCCAGGATGGCCTGACCCACGTTCCACCACCCAGGCTCCGCTCCGGCGGAGAGGCTGTCTCTGCCGGGACGGCGGGTGACGGCGACCGCGCAGACCCCGTTGGCCGGTCCGGCCTGCCACGCCAGATCAGGCCGCCTCAAACATCGCAACGCCCCACCCCTGACCCCTATCATGGGGCGGATCACACCGACCCCGAAGAGAACCACGACCCCGGCAGCAGCCAGCCTTCACGCCAGTGCCTGACCTGAAAAGACCGATTAGAGAACAGTCAGTCAGCCCCCAAAATGGCCAAAGTCGAGGCGAGTCACTCAGTCAGGTGACGCGGACCGGATGCAGCCTCGGAGCGCCGCCGAGACCGAAGAGCGGCCGCAGCACCGCGCTGCGTGCCACCAGCAGGGCGCCCGCCAAGCTGAGCCCCAGCGACGCCGCCGCGACCAAGGCGAATGTCAGCAGCGGCGTGTTGGTCCAGTCCAGCAAGGCCCAGCCCAGCAGCACGATGATGGTCTGGTGCAGGATGTAGAAGGGCAGCGACAGCGGCACGAACCAAGCCAGCGCCGAAATCGGCCGCGCCAGGAAGCGCCGCGCCAAGCCGAGCAAGGCCAGCAGCCAGAGCCACTCCCCCGCGATGCGCAGCAGCAGGCGCGGCATCAAGCCCGGGTCGGCCCACCCCAACCCGCCCGATGCAACCGGCAGCGACGCAAGCCAAGCGGCCGTCAGTCCCAGCGCGCCCAGGGTGAAGCCATGGCAGCCGCGCAGGATCGCGGCCTCCACCCCGGGCTGGCGCGCCAGCCACCAGCCGGCCAGCACCAGAAGCAGGTAATGGGCGTGGTCGGCCCAGTCGGCGACGAGGTTGTGCGTGCTCGGGAAGGCGGGGCGCAGCAGCGCCTCGACCGCCAGCAGCGCGAGGCTGGGCAGCAGCAGGCGCCAGGGCCGCGCCGCCAGCCAATGCGCTAGCCCCGGGGCGAGGGGCCGCTGCGGCAGCAGCGCCAGGACCGCCGCATAGGCGAAGAGGTAGGGCAGGAACCACAGATGATGCCAGGACAAGTTCGCGGCCGGGTAGCAACAGGCATAGGCCTGCGGTAGGAAATTCCAAGCGCTGGGCAGCAGCGCCGGGCTTTCCTTCAGCGGCGCAGTCGGCGTGATGCGCTCCACCAGCACCTGCGGCGGCACGATGACCAATATGCCGAAGGCCAGCGGCAGCAGCAGGCGGGCGGCGCGGTCCTTCAGGAATCGGCCCGGGGGCTGGCGGTCCAGCGCCCAGCCCGCGGCAAGGCCCGCCAGGAGGAACAGCAGCGGCATCTGCCACTGTGCCAGCAGCCGGACCAGGAGGTCGGCGGCCCAGTATGGCGCGCCGCCATCCTTCATGTGCCATCGCCCGGCATCGAAGAGCCGCGCGGTGTGGAACGGGATCAGCAGCAGCACTGCTAGGCTGCGCAGCGCATCGATGTCGGGCCGACGGAACCGGGCAGGGGAGGTGGACAGCAGATCCATGCTCGGATACCTTTTCTGAATGAATGAACCATTCAATAATTCGACTCGGCATGCAAGCTCGAATTCCGGGCGTCCGGCCGCACCGGACCGCATGATCGCCATCGCCGATGCCGCCTGCCGCGTGCTGACGCGCCAAGGCTGGCGCCTTGCCCAGGTTGCCGACGTAGCGAGGGAAGCCGGCGTCGCGGCCGGAACGGTCTACCTCTACGCGGCCGACAAGCCGGCGCTGCGCGACTTGGCCATCCGCGCCGCCGCACGCCTGCCCCTGCCGCAGGGGCCGATGCCGGCCGATACCGCGGCGACGCTCGAGGCCGCGCTGGCATGCTTCGCTCTGCCGCGTGCCCAGGCGCTGCTAAACGGCGCGTCGCCGGCCGAGGACGGCACCCTCGCCGCCATCGTCGCCGAGATGCACGACCTGCTGGCGCGCGAAGCCCGGCTGATCCTGCTGCTCGACCGCCTGTCGCTAGAGGATCCCGCCATCCGCGACGCCTGGCAGTCCGGCATGCGCCTCCGCGGCTTCGGCGCCTTCGCCGCTGCCGTTGCCCGCCTGGGCGAGGCGGGGCTGGCGCGGGGCGACCTCGACCCAGCGCTGGCCGCCCGCGCGGTACTCGAGATGCTGGCCTGGATGGCGATGCGCCGGCGCGGGGATGCGCAGCCGCCGCCGGGCGACGAGGCAGCGGCGCGCGCCGCCGCCATCGCGCTGGGCGTCGCCGCGCTCGAGTTACCCTCTACCAAAAGTAACACACCTAGATCAATCCGGAGCGCTAATGCGCTCACGTGAGATTCCTTGTAGCGCGTCCGTAAATCGACGCTGTTCGGTTTAGAGTGTCTAGTGAAACGTAGTTTGACGCGTTGAAGTTGGACTGAGCAGGTCTGCGGCAGCGCGTTCAGCGTAGGCGTCGACATATAGATAGCCCCTGAGCAGCGGTGAAATGGGTACGCATGGTCAAGTACCTTCACTGGCAAACGACGGCGCCTAAAGCTGCCAGACAAGCTAGAAGTGTGCGTCCTTTTCATGAAGATATCTTCCAAACCCACTGACGCTGGATGTTGGATAAGGCCGGATATGGAGTTGCTCCTACGCCAAGAGATCTAAATGCCTGATATCGTGCCGCAGCCGCCGTCCGGGAACCGAGCGGAAAGCGTCTCAACTCAGGAAACGGCTTGCTCCAACACCGCCACGATTAGCTCGATCGGGAATCGCCGCTTCAAGGCCAATCGCCACATCGAGCATGGCAAAGTTCAGCGAAAATCTACCAGCAGATCCAGACCGCTTTCCGTGTCACCTTAAGGGACGCAACCAGAGCATCGAGCTGTGTACGCCACTAATGGCCGCGGAGACGCTTTCCTTGGTAAGCCTTCCCTGCATCGGAACTTGAAATCCATCCAGCTAAGGTCGTTAGAGCTTGAGGCAGCCCAGAGTAGCAACCGTGATCACCCAACCTCAGTCCAGGGTGATGTTCGCCTCGCGGATCACCGATCCCCATTTCTGACGTTGTTCTGCCAAATGGGCGGCGAGCTGGTCGGATGTGGCGAAGCCGGGCAGCAGCCCCTGAGCAGCGTAGAACTGCGGCAGGTCGGTGTCGCGCACGGCCCAACCCGCCGCCTCCTCGACCCGCGCCTGGATGGTGCGCGGCACGGCGGCGGGAGCATAGAGACCAATGAAGCCGGCGGCTTCGAAATCCTGTGGCCCACCAGCCTCCGCGACGGTCGGCACCTCCCGCAGCGCGGGCAGCCGCTGCGAGGCCGTCACCGCCAGGACCCTCACCCGTCCTACCTCGGCGGGTTCCCGCAGGACGATGTATGGGGCCATCATCAATTGCACCCGGCCGCCGAGCATGTCCTGCAGCGCTTGCCCGGAGCCGCGGTAGGGGACATGAACAATGTCCAGCCCCATCCGCCGCTTGAGCAGCTCGAGCGCGAGGTGGCTAAGGTCGCCGCTGCCGGCGGAGCCCATGTTGAGTTTGCCTGGCCGAGTCCGCGCCAGGGCGACGAGGTCGGCGAAGCTGCCGGCCGGCAGATCGGTAGGCACCGCCACGGCCAAGGTCGGCTGCACAACGCCCGCTAGGGGTGCGAGGCCGCGTTCCGCGTCGAAGGGCAGGTCGCGGCGGAGGAGCGGCGTGTAGACGATCTGGCCGCCGGTCGCCATTAGGAGCGTGTACCCGTCCGGAGCGGCGCGCACGGCTGCCTCCGTCGCAAGGGCGCCGTTGGCGCCGGGCCGGTTGTCCACAAGGACGGGCTGCCCGAGCCGTTCCGACAGCCTCTGGGCCAGGGGTCGGGCCATGAGGTCCAGAGCGCTCCCCGCGGGGAAGCCCACTAGCAGGCGGACCGGCCGGGTAGGATAGGCGACCTCCTGGGCGAGGATGGCGGGGGCCGGCAGGAGGGACGCCGCGGCCCAGGTCACCATGCTGCGGCGGTCGAGTGGGAGAGGCAGAGACGACATTGTCTAATCTCCACGTTGTTGACCCGACACTGCGTCCGATTGGGCGTTACGGTCGCAAGCCTGGGGATGGTGCAAGAAGTGCGGCCGCAGAGAGAAGGTCCATCGGCGTAGGCCAGACCGATGGAGCGGACGGCACCAGGGCTCACGCGCCCCGGGCCCTGAGCCAGTCGGCGGTGGTGGCGAGGCAGAGGACATCGAGGAAGGATGCGGCGGTCTTCTCGTAGCGCGTCGCCACCGCCCTCCAATCCTTCAAGCGGGCCCAGACGTGCTCGCGGAGGGCGTGGCTACCGAGGTCACGGTCGGCGACAACCCAGCCCGGCACGTCGGGCAACCGCTCGAGCGGGGGCACGGCATGCGGCAACTCGTGCGCCTGACCGGGTGCGAGCCTGAAGGCTACCGCCCCCCCGGCCGCTGCGTCGGCGATCAAAGCGGACTTGATGCCGTAGCTGCCACGAGAGCGGCCAAGCGCCTCACGCGCGTCCCACTCCAGCGGGGGGCCATCAGGTCCAAGTGGCCCGGTGCAACGAAGCCCGGCACAGAACGCAGTAGAGAAGGGCATCGGACGGCATGACGGCGAAGGCTGGCTAAAGCTCAGTGGCCGCAACAGGAATGCATGAGTTCACCTGGTCAGGCCGCGGGCGCGCAGCCCTGCGGCCACGTGGTCCACAAAGGCGCGCACCTTCGGGGTCATAAGGCGGTTGGTCGGGTAAACGGCAAATATGCCACTCTCCGGCGAGGCGGCGTCCGCCAGCACGCGTTGGAGCGTGCCCGCGGCCAGCGCATCCATCACGGCCCAGTCCGGCACTGCGGCGAGGCCGACCCCGGCCAGCGCCGCAGCGCGCAGCGATTCGGTGTTGTCGGTCAGCAGGACGGGGCGGATTGCGACGGCCTCCCCGCCCAGCCGCCAGAAGTCCCGCCACGGCAGCGGCGCGAAGCCGATGCAGTGGTGCCGCGCCACATCAGCCGGCGCGGCCGGGACGCCACGCTGCGCCAGGTAGCCGGGGCTGGCGACGATGATCACGTGTGAGATTGCGAGCCGGCGCACGACGAGGCCGGGGGCCGGCGCCTCCACCACGCGGATCGCCAGGTCGAACCCGTCCTCGACAAGGCGGACGGACCCTGCCGCCTCGGCCAGCTCGACCTCGATCGTTGGATGCGCGGAGAGGAAGCCCGCGAGGTCGGGGACGAGGTGGCGGGCGGTGAAGCACTCCGGCGCCGCAACCCGCAGCCGGCCGGTCGGGACCTCCTGCAGCGCCTGAGCTTCCAGCCGCGCGGCCGCTTCGTCTTCCAGCAGGCGGCGGCAGCGGGCATAAAAGACCTGGCCCGCCTCCGTCGGCTGCACCTTGCGCGTGCTGCGGTCCAGCAGCCGCACGCCAAGCCGTTCCTCGAGCGCGCGCACAGCCTCGCTCACCGAGGACTTGGCGGTCTGCAACCGCTCGGCCGCCGCGGTGAAGCTGCCCGTCTCCACCACGCGCACGAACGCCTCGATGCCGGCGAAGGCTCTCATGCCGGTATTGTTCGGTCAGGCGAACGCGCTGTCCAGAAGCAATGCCTGCCCTTCAACGTGCCGTCACGGCAATAGCCTCGGCGCGGTGCAATGGCCGCCTCGGCAGGAAGGGAGATGCAGATGCTGGACGTAGCGAAGGGTAATGCGGTTGCGACGCTCGCGGCCGACGAGGGCGAGGTGCTGGACGTGTTCGGCGCCAGCATGGTGGTGAAGGCGGACCCCGCGGAGTTCGGCTTCTTCCTGGCAGATCATGTGGTGCCGCCGGGCTACTTCGTTCCGCCGCACATCCATGCCGACGAGGACGAGGTATTCTTCATCCTGGACGGCGAGCTCACGCTGCTGGACGGCACCGGCGAGCGCCACATCGGCCCTGGGGGCACGGTGCACTTTCCGGAAGGATCGCAGCACGGCTTCCGAAACGACACGGCCGAGCCGGTGCGCTTTCTGGTGGCGCTCCGACCCGGGCTGCAAAGCCTAGAGATGTTCCGCCATTTCAGCCGTGCAGGCCGCGCTGCTCCGGGCGGACTCACGCCATCCGAGATCGTGGCGATCTGCGCACAGTATGGTGTCGAAATGAGATGAGAGGGCACGGGCGGCAGTCGAGCTCAACGGTGAACCGCCCGTGGTGGCCTGCTGCTGAGCTGTGCCAGCTCCAGGCCGTCTGCTTCTCCGACTAGATACGGTAATCGGGTCGGCTGGTGGCGCAGGCTGTCGTGACCGGTTGTTCTTCCAAGGGGCCCCAGGCGGGGCTCAGCAGAGGAAGGCACCGAGATGACCCACTATGTCGGCGTCGACGTCTCATAGGAGACGAGCAGCATCTGCATCGTAGACGGCTCCGGGGTCGTGCTCCGGGAGTTGAAGGCGGAGAGCGAGCCGGAGGCGTTGGCGGCGGCCCTGACGGAGACTGGGCTGGAGTTTGCCCGTGTTGGCCTCGAGGTCAGGCCGATGTCGCAGTGGCTTCATGCGGGGCTCAGAGCGGCAGGGCTGCCGGTGGTGGTGCTCGAGACGCGGCAGTTGCGGGCGGCAGCGAAGGCTATGCCGGTCAAGACGGACCGGACGGATGCGCGTGCGATCGCCCAGATGGTCCGGACCGGTTGGTTCCGGGTCGCGCATGTGAAGTCGGAGCTCCCGCAATAGCTCCGGGCGTTGCTGACGGCCAGGAAGCTGCTCGTGAGCAAGCTGCGTGACATCGGCAACGGCATCCGCGGCCTGCTGCGTGGCTTTGGGCTGAAGGTGGGCGCGAGCGGTGAGCGCGCCTTTCCGGCCCGCGCCCGTGAACTCGCAGCGGACCGCAAGACCCTCGCCGCCGTCATCGAGCCCTCGCTGCAGGTGCGCGAGGCCCTGCTGTCCGAGCGCGAGCGCCTGCACCATCTGGTGGTCCGCGCCACGTGCAATGACGCCGTCTGCCGCAGGCTCATGACGGTGCCCGGGGTTGGCCTGGTCACGGCGCTCACCTTCTGCTCCGCGGTCGATGACCTGGCCAGGTTCAGGCGGTCCCGCGCCGTGGGTGGCTTTGCTATCGGATTCTGGCCCGGGTGTGCTGACGAATTTTGGCCCACC
>NZ_JCACHU010000052.1:0-37490 GCF_059504005.1 Belnapia sp.
TCAGCGGGAAGGCACTGCTGGATCGGGCGCTGGCGTAGCTCGGCGTGCAGTCTGCTGTGGCCACCCCACACTCAAGTCGAACTGCGCTTATGTTAAAGGCGGCCGGAGCCGTCAGTCATTGACGAGGTCGGGTAGGGTCATGGAGATAGCGGGACCACAGGTGACGAGAAACAGAGGCGCGGCGATCAGCACAAGGAACGGCCAAATGGCGCGGATCACCTCCGGCAACGGGGGACGGAGGATGCCCGCAAGGATGAAGAGCTTCAGCCCAACCGACGGCGTTAGCAGCCGCTCTCCATGTTCCTCGTCGAGCTGACGCAGAAACGCGCCGGGTCGATGCCGAGCGGGTGCAGCATCGGCATGGACAGCGGCATGATCGAGAAAACCTCAAGGATCATTCCCAGCAGGAGAAGCAGAAGGCTCACTCCAACCGGGAACTACCGAAGCCGCCATAGTGCCCAAGTCGAGGCAGGTCGTAGGAGGGAATTTCAGCAGCCGGCTAAACCGCGAGGACGGGCGGTAGAGCGGGTCCGGATTCGGACTTCAGACCTAAGCAGCCTGGCGCGATCAACCGAGGAAGCTCCCGGAGATAGCAGGAAGGACCTACTCCGTCCCTGTCGCCGCCTTCATCGATCTCGCCTGCATGGCCAGTGGTATTGATTGTATAGCTAGAGCGGTTTCAGGCTGACTGGAAATAGCCGCCATGGCGAAAGTAGTTGGCGCACTCTGCGGGGCTGAAGCTGCTGCAGAGCTCGCCCAATGCTGTCCACAACATGTCGGCGGAGCGGATCGCCTTGGCGCGGAGCAGCGCCTTGAGCTTGGAGAAGGCCAACTCGATTGGATTGAGATCTGGGCTGTAGGGTGGGATGAACAGCAGCGTCGCGCCGGCTGCCGCGATGGCATTCCGAACGCCGGCGATCTTATGGACCCGCAGATTGTCCATGATGACGACATCGCCTGGCTTGAGCGTCGGCGCCAGCACCTGCTCAACATAGGCGAGGAACAGATCGCCGTTGATCGCCCCGTCCATGACCATCGGGGCGGTCAGGCCGTTGCAGCGCAGCGCGCCGACAAAGGTCGTGGTCTTCCAGTGTCCGTGCGGCACGGCAGCTACCAGGCGGTGGCCACGCTTGGTCCGGCCGTAGCGCCGGGTCATGTTGGTCTTCACCCAGGTCTCATCGATGAATACCAGCCTCGATGGGGCTAGCTTGGGCTGCTGCGCTCGCCATTCATCGCGTGCCTTGGCGACGTCCTTCCGCGCCTGCTCGGCCGCGTGGAGAGACTTTTTTTATATGTCAGGCCAAGCGCGGCCAGGGTCTTGTGCATCAGCCCGGTGCTGGCCGACATCTTCTGCGTCTCGAGCAGCCAGGCGCGGAGCTCGGCGATCGTCGCGTCTGGATGCTGGCGCAAATGCTCCTGGATCGCCAGAAGCTGCCCGCTCAGCTTTGGCGTGACGTGACAGCGCTGCGGCTGCGCCGTCGTTTGCCCGGTCAGCCGGCGACGCGATAGGACCTTCGAGACCTAGGACACGCTCACCCGCAGCATGGCAGCGATCTGGCCGACCCGTTCACCCTCGTCCGCCGCTGCCAAAACGCGCCTCCGCAGGTCCTGCGAATAGGCTTTGAGTGGCGCGCCAATGTCATCTTTTCCGTCCTGCACGCTCGCCGGTGCCAGCAAAGAGGCGCGCAGGCGGCCGCGGTGTCAGCAATCGAGAGGGCCATCGACGCCCATCGGGGACGGGCCGTTTGCCTGCGCCAGCACATTGGCGCGGAGGAGACTGGAGCAGAGGCGCACAAGGCGACACTTGCCTCAACTGGACTGGTGTCAAGAAACGCGCTCCAGAGTAGGCTCAGTCTCACTAATCGTGATCAGCGTGTCATCATGTGCGCTCGGTGGGCTCCAAGAAATCCACCGGTTTAGGAGCCATCCTGTGTCAGCTTATGTGACCGCCGACAACCGGCATCCGTTCACATTGGCTCACTGAAGTCGCTCTGGCGTGTTGTTTGGTCGGCCAATACCTCCGATCGGATGATCCTGTCCCAGCGGAGTTTGCTCCCGCGGCCTTGAACGTCTTCCTCGATGTCGAGGCCGGCAGCCTCGGCGAGCGCCGCTGCGCGGTCGAAGTGAGCCGGGCGGGCGAGGACGGCCGCGGGAAAACCCAGCTGATTCGGCCCCGCAGCCGGAGGTCCTGGCCGGCGGCGTCAAGGGTGGCTGAGCGGCGGCGGGTCGCCGGCCTCGGCCAGGAAATCGGCGATCTCGCCCCCAACCTCGGAGGGCGGCACGAGCTCGAGCGGGACGCAGCCGCCATGCTCGCGGAAGGCCGCATTCCGCCAGCGTTGGAACACGGCGGCGCGGCGCCTTTCCTCTGCCTCCGGGTCGGGGTCCTCCGGCAGGCCGCCGGCAGCGGCGATCTGCTCCCAGGTCGGGATGCTCCAGTCGAGCTGCACCCCGAGCAGCAGCCCGAAGCCATGGCGGGCGAGGTCGTCCGTATCGCCTGGCGGCAGCTCGGCAGGCTCGCGCCCCTCGGCCAGGTCGAGCAGGATGTGGCGCATCGCCGCGGCATCGAGCCCGGCCAGCGCCTCCGGCGAGCGCCAGCCGGGAAGGAAGCGGACCTCCTCGGTCTCGGCGAAGAACCCGGTGGCGAGCAGGCTTTCCGCCAGGGCGGCGGCGTCGGGGGCCCGGCCGGTCGGCAGGGCCACGGGCAGGGCGACCAGCGCGGCCCAGCCTGAGGGGCCCAGGGCGCCGCCCTCGGCGATGGCCAGCAGGGCGCGGCCAAGCTCGGCCTGGCCGTCCTCGCCCTGGCGCTCGGCGATCTTGCGGGCGGCGAGGTCGAGGATGTCGAGGCGCCCGGCCTCGAGGATCTCCTGCGTCAGGTCGCGGAACTGGTCGCCATCCTCGAAATAGGCGGCCACCAGGCGGTCGGCGGCCGGGCCAGGGGCGCGGCCGAGGGAGGGCGGCTCGGGACCGGCCTCATCCTCCTCGATCTCCAGGCCGAGCAGGCGCAGGGCGGCGGCGCCGCGGACCAGGCGCTGGCGGTCGATCCAGGCGCGGCGGCTCGCGGGCGCGTCGTCGCGGCCCTGCATCCAGCGGCGGAAGGCGGCGCGGTCGGCGCGCTGGACGATGACCTCTACCCCTTCGAGGTCAAGTTCCGTCGCCACCGCGCGGTTGACCGCCTGGACGGTTTCCAGCTCGGTCTCGCCCGGGCGCATGAGGTCGAGCGTGTCCGCGTCGCGGTAATGGGTGAGGATGACGGCGTCGAGCAGGGGCGCCACCTCGAGGGCGAGCGCGGTTGCAGCCTCAACCTCTTCCTGGCGCTGGCTGGTGGGATGCGGCATTCGTGCCCTCCTCGAACCCGGGCGGCTTAGCCCAGGCCGGCGGCCGGCGGATAGGCCCCGGTTGGCCGCCGGGCGGCCTGCGTGCTAGGGGAGGCGCCGCATGATCCGGCGCAGGTCCCCCATCGCGCGTCTACGCGCCCTGCCGCTCCTCCGGAAAGGGTTGGATATCAGCCCTCGTCGCGGCCTCGCCGGCCTCGCCTTGCTCCTGGGATGCGCCGCCCTGCCGGCGGCGGCGCATGTCACCCTCGATCTTGCGGAGGCGCCGGCCGGCAGCTACGTCCGCCTTGCCATCCGCGTGCCGCATGGCTGCTCCGGGGCGGCGACCACGGGGATCCGCCTGCTGGTGCCCGAGAACCTCACCTCCGTACGGCCGGCGCCGAAGCCGGGATGGACGCGCGCCATCCTGCCCGGCGAGCCGGCACCGGGTCGCGGCGGAGACGGCGCGGCCGCCGCCGCGGTGCGGGAGATCGCCTGGCAGGGCGGGAGGCTGCCAGACGACCAGTTCGACGAGTTCGTGCTGATGGTGCGGACACCGGATCGGCCGGGCGAGTCGCTCTGGTTCCCCTTCGTCCAGGACTGCGAGGGCGATGCCGTCACCCGCTGGACCGAGCGCGCGGAGCCCGGCCAGCCGGCGCCGCGCTTTCCGGCCCATGGGCTTCGCCTGGTGCCGAAGCCGTAACGCGCCACGGGGACGGGCGGCCGCGGCGGGGCCCGTCGCTGCGGCAACGGGATGAAGCAGGCTCACGGCCCTGGTTAAGCTTCCCCCGGTGCAGCCGGAGCTCCGGCGGCTGGCAGTCGCGCCGGGCGGTCCATGGCGGACCGGACTTCGCCGGGCCGGGTCTTGACCGGCGCGACCGGCAATGCCGGGCTGGCCACGCTCGCGCCGGCATCGGCCGGCCAGTGGCGGCGATCTTGCATGGCAGCGGCCGGACCTCCGGGAGCGAAGGATCACCATGACCATGCATCTGAGGCGCCGCCGGCTGCTGCGCGGCGCTGGCACCCTGCTCGCCGCCGCCACGCTGCCCTTCGACCTCGCCCAGGCCCAGGTGGCCGGCGGCACCTTGCGCGTCGGCATGACCGCCGCTGCGGTGCCGCTGACCAATGGCGTGCCGGACCAGGGTGCGGAGGGCCACCGCTTCATGGGCGTCACCCTCTACGACCAGTTGGTGCATTGGGACCTGTCGAAGGCGGACGCGCCAGCGACCCTCGTCCCCGGCCTCGCCACCGCATGGAAGGTCGACCCCGCCGATCCGAAGCGCTGGACCTTCACCCTGCGCCAGGGGGTGACGTTCCATGACGGCAAGCCGCTGACCGCCCAGGACGTGGTCTTCTCCTTCGACCGGGTGCTGAAGACGGATGCGCCGCATTTCGACCAGCGCGCCGCCGCCTTCGGCCGCGTCCGTGTGCCGACCGTCTCCGCCTGGGAGGCGGTGGACGAGCACACGGTCGTCATCCAGACCCGCACCGTCGACAGCACGCTGCCCTACGGGGTGAGCTGGATCGGCATCGTCCACCAGGGCGCCTGGGAGGCAGCGGGCCGCAACTGGGACGCCTATATGGCGAAGGCCGTTGGCACCGGGCCTTGGAAGCTCGAAAGCTTCAGCATCCGCGAGCGTGCCGTCCTCACCCGCAATGCCGGGTACTGGGACGCGAAGCGGGTGCCGCAATGCGAGCGGCTGGTGCTGCTGCCGCTGGCCGAGCCCAATACCCGCGTCGCCGCACTGCGCTCCAACCAGGTGGACTGGATCGAAGCACCGCCGGCGGATGCGGTGCCGAGCCTGAAGCAGGCGGGCTTCACCATCGTCACCAACCAGTACCCGCACAACTGGACCTGGCAGCTGGCGACCGCCGAGGGCTCGCCCTGGCGCGACCTGCGGGTGCGGCGCGCCGCCAACCTCGCCATCGACCGGGCGGCGATGAAGGGGATGCTCGGCGGGCTGATGGAGGAGGGGGCCGGGCTGCTGCCGCTCGGCGACCCGTGGAACAGCGTGCCCAGGTTCAAATGGGCCTACGACCTGCCGGCGGCGCGGAAGCTGATGGCGGAGGCGGGGTTCTCGCCGCGCAACCCGCTCCGGACCAAGATCGGCATCTCCACCAGCGGCTCCGGCCAAATGCAGCCGATGGCGATGAACGAGGCCTTGCAGCAGATGCTGAAGGAGGCCGGCATCGAGGTCGAATTCGAGGTCTTCGAGTGGAACACGCTGCTGACCATATGGCGCGACGGGTGGAAGGCGCCCTCCAACCGCGGCATCACCGGGATCAACATCTCCTTCACCGCGATCGACCCCTTCACGGCGATGATCCGCTTCCTCCGCTCCGACCTGGCGCCGCCGGCGGGGAACAACTGGGGCGGCTTCGCCAGCCCGGACTACGACGCGCTGATCGGCCGGATCCTCGCCGGATTCGACCCGGCGGCGCAGACCCGGCTGGTCGCCGAGCTGCATGCGAGGATCGTTGACGACGCGCTCTTCCTCTTCGTCGCACATGACCTCAACCCGCGTGCGATGAGCCGGCGGGTGCAGGGCTTCGTGCAGGCGCGGTCCTGGTTCCAGGACCTGACGCCGGTGCGGGTCAGCGGCTGAGGGCTTCGGCAGGAGCGGTGCAGGTCAGCCCGTCGGCATGTCCGCCGGGGCGCCGCCGGCGGCCTTGGCGAGGTCGTCGGCGAAACGCAAGGCGGCCGCCTCGCCACATTCCAGGGCCAGATCCTCCATCACCAAGGCTCCGTACCGCGCCAGGAGATGTGCTCGCGGGAGGCCGTCCTGGACATCGTGGTAGAGGCGCTGGCGCAGCTTCCGGTCGAGCTGCTCGCCGCCCAGCACGGGGTGGTAGATCATCCCGTCATGCGGCATCCGCGCGAGCCGGCTGAGCGCCACGGCCTCGAGGAAGCCGAAGGTCTCCCGCGTGTAGAAATCCCGCCCGAAGCCGTTGAAGTCCATGCAGCGGAAGCCGGCATTGAGCAGTTCCGTCGCGCAGAAGACCTCGTCATTCGGCCATTCCCGCGCCTCGCCCCCGGCAAGGCTGGCCTGGTGGAGCGCCGCCAGCGCCCGTCGCCGCAGCAGCAGGAAATCGAGGGCCCGCCGGGAGAAGCGGGTCAGCGGGAAGAGGCAGGAGAAGATCCGCTCGGCATACGGCTTCATGCTGGCATACCAGCTCCAGCCGGCATTCGTCTCCCACAGGCGGCATGCCAGGAAGTCGACCTCCGAATGCTGCTGGAAGAAGGCGAAGAAGTCGCCGGGTTCGGGCATGTGGATCCGCACGTCCGGCTCGACCATCCAGAACTGCGTCGCCTCCGGCAGCGCCGCGGCGGCGGCGTAGAGGGCGTAGTCGCCGCACCGCCACATCGCGTCAGGCGCGGCGAGGAGCCCGAGCTCATGGAGCCGTCCGGGCGTGAGCGCGATCTTGCCCGAGGCGGGGCCCTGCTCCACCACCTGCGCCGTCTCGTCCGCCACCAGCCAGACCGCGAGGCCGGTCGAACGGCGCAGCCCTTCCACCAAGTCATGCTGCGCCTGGCTTGCGGCATTGGTCCGCAGCAGGATCACCGGCCTGGGCTGGCCGCCGTCGTGACGCCCTGCCGGCGGCCGGTCCGCGGAGCTCAATCCGCAGCCCTCTCGACCGGGACGAGCATGTAATTCTCGTTGTTGTCGTAGCGCCGGAACCGGCGCTGGACCCGGTAGTGACGGGCCTCGGTCCAGGCGAGGAATTCCTCGGCGTTGGAATCCTCGATCTCGATGAAGATCGACGGGCGCCAGGCGGCGATCGTCGCCTCGAGGCCTGCCAGGACCTTCATCTCCATGCCCTCGACATCGATCTTCAGGAAATCCACCGCGCGTCGCGCCAGGACATCGTCGCCGCGGATCAGGACCAGGGCGCCGTCCGTGATGCTGGTGTCGAGCCGGGTTCCGCCGAGGTTGTCGGATGGCACCCAGGCATGCGCGCGGCAGGTCGTGTCGGCCAGGCCGACCCCCAGATGGGTCAGGTCCATGATCCGCTGCAGGCCATTGAGCTGGAGATTGATCTTCAGCACTGCGATGGCGGGGGGATTCGGCTCGAAGGCGATGATCTGCTTCGGGTGAAGGTACTTCCCGACATAGACCGAATGGTTGCCGATGTTGGAGCCGATATCGACGAAGATGCCGCCCGCCTTGAAGAACTCGGCGATGATCTGGAGTTCTTCCATCTCATAGAACTGGCCGGAGGCGTGGTAGCGCTGGATGACGTCGCCTTCGTCCCGGACGAAGAAGGATACTTCCTGCCCGCAAATATTGTTGGTCTTAACGAACCCATTCAGGCGATCCATGCCCGTCCCCCCAGGCATGAGCCGTCCCCGCCCATGTCGGGGACATCGTCATGCGAACCCAGCCGACCTCGCCGCTCCCGCCGTCATGCGGGCCTCGATCGGCCGAGCATAACACAGATTAGTGAGAATAGGCATGGTCTCGAACCCGCTGGTCGCGTCCAACGGAGGCACAGGCGCGAAGCTGCCGCGTTCCCGAGCACGCGGCGTGGCGCTGCCGGACCCGAGGCAGCGCGCCCCTGCCGGCATCATGCGGACGCCTGCGGCGCCTGGCTGCCGCGCCGGCCGGCTGGTGACCGGCCTCAGACCGTGCCGCCATCCACGACGAAATGCTGCGCCGTCACCATACGGCTGTCATCGGCGGCGAGCCAGAGGACCGTGCGGGCGATGTCCGGCGGGTAGAGCCGCTCCTTCAGGCACTGCCGGGCCATGTTCTCGGCCTCGGCCTCCGGCGTCGCCCATTTCTCGAGCTGGCGCTCGGTGAAAATCCAGCCGGGCACCACCTCGTTCACCCGGATCTTGCTGGGGCCAAGGTCGCGGGCGAGGCCGCGGGTCAGGCCGCGAATGGCGGCCTTCGCCGTGGTGTAGGCGGGCATGCCGCCCTGGGCCTTCATCCAGGAGACGCTGCCGAGATTGACGATGGAGCCCCCGCCCGCCTCGATCATCATCGGCGCCACGGCCTGGGCGCAGAAGAACTGGTGGCGGAGGTTGGTCTGCATCCGCTCGTCCCAGTAGTCGGGCTCCACCGTCTCCCAGCCGTGGCGATCGTCCCGGGCGGCGTTGTTCACCAGCACGGTGACGGGGCCGAGCTTCGCCTGGACCTCGCCGATGGCGGCACGCAGGGCGGCGATGTCGCGGAGGTCGCAGGGGAGGAAAAGGGTGCCGGTGCGCTCGGCGACCTTCGGGCCGTTCTCCCGGTCGAAGTCGAGGAAGGCGACCCGCGCGCCCTGCGCCGCGAAATGCTCGACCATGGAGGTGCCGATGCCGCTGGCGCCGCCGGTGATCAGCACCACCCGCCCCTTGAGGCTGGGGTATTGGGCGAAGGCTTCGGTGCCGCTCATGCGGGGCGCTCCTCATGGGTCTCGGGGGTGTGAACCGCGGATCGGGGCCCAGGTTTCACCCGGTGACGGGCGGCAGGACGGGCTGGGCGTCCAGCCAGGTCGAGAACCAGGACAGGCCGAAATGCAGGTGCGGCCCGGTGACGCGGCCGGTGGCGCCGACCGCGCCGATCCGCTGGCCGGCGGCGACGCGCTCGCCCTCGGCGACCTCCTGAGCCGACTGATGGGCGTAGAGGCTGTTCACCCCATGGCCGTGGTCGATGACGGTGAGGCGACCGAAGAAGAAGAACTCGGCCGCCAGCACCACCTGGCCGGCGGCGATCGCCACGATCGGCGTGCCGGTCGGGGCGGCGATGTCGAAGCCGAAATGCGGCTGCCGCGGCTCCCCGTTCAGGATGCGCTGGCTGCCGAAGACGCCGCTGATCCGGCCATGCGTGGGCAACAGGAACTCGGCGACGAAGTCGGTGCGGGGGCTGTCGGTGGCGCGGGCGGCGGCCAGGCGCTCGCGCTCGGCCGTGATGCGGCGCAGCGCCTCCGGGTCCGGCGTCACTTGGCCCGGGGGGAGGTCGGTGATGCGCTGGACCGGCCAGTCGCGCCGGGCGATGGCGAGGCGCTGCAACTCGGGCCGGCCGCCGGGGGGTGTCATGGTGAGCACTGCCTCCGCGGCATAGTCGCGGCCGAAGCCGAAGGCGTATTCCCCGCCCGGCCCGACGCGGAGGGGCTTGCCGTCCAGCGCCAGGCGCGTCCCGGGCGCGACGCGGCCGCGGACCAGCCCGCCCTGGGTCAGGCCCTCGGTGGAGATGGCGAGGGCAGGGCGGGCCAGCAGCAGCGCGGGAAGGGCGAGGGTTGTGCGGCGGAGGATCACAGCAGGGTCTCCTGCGCCGGCTTGTCCCGCGCCCGACGCTTCGGCGCTGCCCTGACCCCGTCGGCGGTCGCCTGCGCCTCGCCATCGGCGAAGGTGAGCACCAGCCGGCCGCCGGCCGGAACGGCGCCGGCGCTGGTGATCGGCTCGCCCTCCGCATCCCGCACCAGGGCGAAGCCGCGCGACAGCACGGACTGGAAGGAGACGCTGTCGAGCCGCGCCACCAGCCCCTCTAGCCGCAGCCGCTTCTCGCGCAGCAGCGCCTCGACCGGGCCGGAGCCGAAGCGGGCGAGGGGCGGGGCGGTGCGGCCGCGTACCTCGATCCGCCCCCAAGCGGCGCGGCCGCGCGCCTTGAGCAGGGCGATCATCGCCCGGCGGGCGGCGATGCCCTCGCGCGGATGCGGCAGGCGGGGGGCGAGGCGGCCGAGCTCGCCGCGCTTCCGCTGGACGAGGCCGGGGAGGGCGAGGCCCAGGCGCTCGCCCCGGTCCTCCAGGCGCTGGCGCATGGCGCCGAGAATGTTGGGGAGGTCGGGAAGGCCGCGCTCGGCGAGCATCAGCCGGCGGCGGGCGCGCTCCACCAGGGCGCGACCGAGCTGGAGCAGGCGCGCCTCGGTCTGGGCCAGGTCGGCGAGGAGGTCGGTGCGGGCGGGAATCGCCATCTCCGCCGCGGCCGTGGGGGTTGGGGCGCGGCGGTCGGAGGCGAAGTCGATCAGCGTCGTGTCCGTCTCATGGCCGACGGCGCTGATGAGGGGGATCGGGCTCTCGGCCGCGGCGCGGACGACGATCTCCTCGTTGAAGGCCATCAGGTCCTCGAGGCTGCCGCCGCCGCGGGCGACGATGATCACGTCGGGGCGCATCGCCCCCTGCAGCTTGCCGAAGCCGCGGATGGCGGCGGCGATCTGCTCGGCGGCGCCCCCGCCCTGGACGGCCACGGGCCAGAGCAGGATGCGGCGCGGGAAGCGGCGGGCGATGGTGGTGCGGATGTCCTGGATGACAGCGCCGCGCTCGCTCGTCACCACGCCGATGGTGGCCGGCAGCATGGGCAGGCGGCGCTTGCGCTCGGGGTCGAACAGCCCCTCCTCCAGCAGGCGCTTCCGCAGCATCTCGATGCGGGCGAGGAGGGCGCCCTCGCCGGCGAATTCCAGCCGGTCGATGACGAGCTGGTATTTCGAGCGGTCGGCGTAGGTGCCGATGCGGCCGGTGGCGATGACCTCGATGCCGTTCTCCGGCTTTACCGCGAGGCGGCCGACCGAGGTCTTCCAGATGACCGATTCGAGCTTCGCCTGCTCGTCCTTGAGGGAGAGGTAGATGTGGCCGGAGGGGTAGCGCTTGAGCTCGGTGATCTCGCCGCGCACGCGCACCCGGCCGAAGCTCTCCTCCAGGGTCCGCTTGATGGCCCCGGCGATCTCGGAGACGGCGAATTCGGGGATGTTCGGCCGAGAGGCGCCATGGGGTGCAGGTGTGTCCATCGCCCCAGCTTATGCTAGAGGCGCCCCGGTTTGGAGGGTGCGGCGATGAAGGTGCTGGTGGTCGGCGGCGGCGGGCGGGAACATGCGCTGTGCTGGGCCATCGCCCGGTCGCCGCGGCTGACGAAACTCTGGTGCGCGCCGGGGAATGCCGGGATCGCCGCGGTGGCGGAGTGCCTGCCGGTCGGGGCGGAGGATGTCGCCGGGCTGGTGGCGGCGGCGCGGGAGAGGGCGGTCGACCTCGTCGTGGTCGGGCCGGAGGCGCCGCTCACGCTCGGGCTGGCGGACAGGCTGGCCGCGGCGGGGATCCGGGTCTTCGGGCCGAGCCAGGCGGCGGCGGCGCTGGAGGGCTCCAAGACCTTCACCAAGCAGGTGGCGGATGCCGCCCGCGTGCCGACCGCGGCCTGGGCGCGGTTCGAGGATGCGGCGGCGGCCAAGGCCCATGTGCGGGAGCGCGGGGCGCCGATCGTCGTCAAGGCGGATGGGCTGGCGGCCGGCAAGGGCGTCGTCGTCGCGGCGAGCGTCGCCGAGGCGGAGGCGGCGATCGCCGACATCATGGAGGGCCGAATCCACGGCGCGGCCGGGGCGAGCGTCGTCATCGAGGAGTGCCTGTTGGGCGAGGAGGTCTCCTTCTTCGCCCTCTGCGACGGGGAGACGGCGGTGCCGCTCGGCGCGGCGCAGGACCACAAGCGGGTGGGCGATGGCGATACCGGGCCGAACACCGGCGGGATGGGCGCCTACTCGCCGCCGCCCGCCTTCACCCCGGCGCTGGAGGCGGAGGTGATGGAGCGGGTGATCCGGCCGAGCCTCGCCGAGATGGCGCGGCGGGGGACGCCCTTCCGCGGGGTGCTCTTCGCCGGGCTGATGCTGACGGCGGCGGGGCCGAAGCTGATCGAGTTCAATGTCCGCTTCGGCGATCCGGAATGCCAGACGCTGATGGTGCGGCTGCGGTCGGATTTGTTGGACGCCTTGCTCGCGGCGACGGAGGGGCGGCTCGGCGAGATCGCGCTGGAGTGGGACACGCGGCCGAGCCTGGTCGTGGTTATGGCGGCCGAGGGGTATCCGGGCGCCTATCGCAAGGGGACGACTATCCGCGGGCTGGACCGGGCGGCCGCGGTGCCGGGAGTGGAGGTCTTCCACGCCGGGACCGTGGCAGGCCCCGGCGGGGCGGTGCTGGCGAATGGCGGACGGGTGCTGGGCGTCACCGCAGTCGGCGAGACCGTGCGTGGGGCGCGGGATGCAGCCTACCAGGCGGCCGACTTGATCGATTGGCCCGAAGGATTCTGCCGGCGCGACATCGCCCACAGGGCGCTGTGAACTAAAGGTTTCCAAAGGCCTTCCGGTCTTTGGTGGGGGTGTCCGAGGGGGGCAAGGCCCCCCTCGTCAAGCGGTTGCCGCCCGCGACGCACCCTTCCACTGCATCGCCAGTAGCACGGCACCCACAGCCACGCCGATCCAATGCGGCGCCGGCACCGCGTTGCCGAAGGCCGCCTCCACCAGCGCCGGGAAAATCATCAGCAGCCCCGCCACGGCGAAGCCCGCCCGCTCCCACCCCGCCATCGCCCGGCGGGCGAAGCCCTGGCAGGCAGCCGAGAGGGCAGCGAGGCCGGCCGCGGCAAGGAAGATCTGCAACGCCACGTCGCCCCAGCCCATCCCCGGCTTGAAGGCGAGCAGCAGGCCGACGCCGTCCGGGTCGGTGACGAAGACGAAGGGCAGGACGAAGGCGGGCAGGGTGTATTTCCAGGCCTGCAGCGTCGTCCGGTACGGGCCGGCACCGGTGATCGCCGCCGCGGCGAAGGGCGAGAGCGCGGTCGGCGGCGAGACCTCGGAGAGCACGGCGTAGTAGAAAACGAACATGTGCGCCGCATAGTCCGGCACGCCGAGCTTGATCAGCGCCGGCGCGGCGACCACGGCGCAGATGATGTAGCTGGCTGTCACCGGCACGGCGAGGCCGACGATCCAGACGATCAGCGCCGTGTAGAGCGCGGTGATGACAAGCTTGCCGCCGGCGGCCTGGATGGCGATCTCGGAGAATTTCAGCCCGAGCCCGGTCAGGGTGATGACGCCGACGATGATGCCGGCGCAGGCGCAGGTGGCGGCGATGCCGACCGCCTGCACCGCGCCCGAGGCCAGCGCCTCGACCAGCTTGCGCGGCCAGAGCGCGCTCTCCCGCCTCAGGAAGGAGAGCAGCACGGCGACGACCATGGCGTAGAGCACGGAGAGCGTCGGCGAGTAGCCGAGCACCATGAAGACCACGATCGCCAGCAGCGAGGAAAAGTGGAAGCCGTATTTCTTGGTGAGCGCCCAGGGGCTCTCGACCTGGATGACCTCGCGCTCCGTGCCGGCCGCCGCGTGCTTCGCGCCGATGCGGCGCTGGTCGAGCTCCACCATGAAGAGAAGCGAGGCGTAGTAGAGCACGGTCGGCACGATGGCCATGCGCAGCACTTCGAGATAGCCGATCTTCAGATACTCGGCGATCAGGAAGGCCGCGGCGCCGAGCACGGGCGGCGAGATGATGGCACCCAGCCCGCCGGCGGCGAGCAGCCCGCCCGCATCGTCCGGCCGGTAGCCGACGCGCTTCATCATCGGCCAGGCGACGGTGCCGAGCGTCACGGTGGTGGCGACACCGGAGCCGGATGGTCCGCCGAGCAGGAAGGAGGAGAGCACCACCGTCCGCCCTGCCGAGGTCGCCTTGCCGCCGGTCGCCGAGAAGGAGAAGTCCACGAAGAACTTGCCGGCGCCGCTGAGCTGCAAGATGGCGCCATAGATGGTGAAGAGGATGATGAGGCTGGCCGAGACATCGACCGCCGTGCCGAAGATTCCGTCGAGCGTTATGGTGAGGTGCGGGATCAGCCGCTCCGTCCCGTAGCCCTGGTGGCGCCAGGGCGGCGGCAGGTGGTCGCCGAAGAAGGCGTAGAGCATGAAGAGGCCGGCGACGACCGGCATCACCCAGCCCGTCGCGCGCCGCGTCACCTCCAGCACCAGGACGACGAGGATCCAGCCGACGACGAGGTCCATCGGCTCGGGGAAGACGTAGCGGTCGAGCAGGTCGTCGCCGCCGGCGATGAGGTACCAGGTGACGTAGAGGCCGGCCGCGAGCAGCAGCCAGTCCCAGGGCATGAAGCGGTGGCGGAAACGCCGCGCCACCGGAAACAGCAGGAAGCCGAGTGCCATGGCGAAGCCGACATGGACGAAGCGCAGCGTCGTCGTCGGCACGATGTCCCAGGCGGCCCAGAGGTGGAACAGCGCCATCGCCAGCGCGACGCCGGTGCCGACCCAGCCGAGCCAGCCGGAGAAGCGGTTCTGCGCGCCCTCCTCCTCCTCGATCAGCGCCTCCACCCGGGCGGCGGTCTGGTCGTCGAGGGCGCCGGGCGGGATTTCGGGGGGAAGGTTGGTACTCATACTGGGTGGGCTCCTGCCGCCATCGGGGGGTGCGGCGGGCCTGGTCAGCCCAAGACCTTTCCCCTTTTGTCGATCCTTTACCCGGTGGCGTGAAATTCTCCCATCCCCTACGGATTTGTCACCAGGAGGAGCTTGGCCTCGGACGGCCCTCGCGCGTCACATGCGCCAGCGCATGCAAGGGAGGCCGCCATGGCCCTGACCGATACCCATCCCGGACCCATGACCCTCACCGGGCGCTTCCCGTTGGTGCGGATGATGGCGCGCGGCTGGTGGATGTTCATCCTGCGCGGCGTCTTCGCCATCCTCTTCGGCCTGCTGGCCTTCCTGGTGCCGGGGCTCGGCCTCGCGGTGATCCTCGGCGCGCTTGCGGCCTGGATGGTGCTGGACGGCGTCGGCACGCTGTACCAGGCGGTGAAGGGGCCGCCGGAGCGGCATGGCGCCTGGTTCTGGCTCGACGGCATCCTCTCGCTGGTGGCCGCGGCGGCGCTGCTGCTGCTGCCGGTGGCCTCGGCGATCGGGCTGGTCTTCCTGGTGGCGGCCTGGTCGGTCGTGACCGGCGTGGTGCGGCTGGTGATGGCGTTCCGCCTCGGCAGCGTGTTGATGGGGCTGTTCGGGGCGATCTCGGTCTTCATCGGCGCCTGGATGATCGCGGCGCCGGGGGCGGGGCTGCTGGCGCTGATCTGGCTGGTCGCCATCCAGGCCGTGGCGACGGGCGCGGTGCTGATCGGCCTCGGCTGGCGGCTGCGGCGCGTCGCGCATGACCCGCACGGGCCGGCCATGGGCCGCGGCTGAGCCCGGCCCTCAGGCCTCCAGGTCGGCATCCCAGTAGAGGAAGTCCTGCCAGGTGCGGTGCAGTTTCTCGCGCGGGGCCTGGCGCTTGGCCGCCTCGTCGATCTGGTGCGGCGTCGGCTCGATGGGCGTGCAGAGCAGGCGGAGGCCGCTTTCCCGCAGCGAGCGGCTGCCCTTGAACAGGTTGTCCCGTTGGCAGCAAGTGACGACGTTGGTCCAGGAGGAGACGCCGCCCTTGCTGCGCGGCACGACGTGGTCGAAGGTCAGCTCCTTCGCCGGCAGCGTCTCGCCGCAGTACTGGCAGCTGAACCGGTCCCGCAGGAAGACGTGGTAGCGGGTGAAGGCGACCTTCCGCCGCTTGTGGAAGCGCTTCAGCGCGACGACCGAGGGGATGGCGAAGGACTGGCTCGCCGAATGCGCCTCGATCTCGTAGTCGACAATGCGGTTCACCCGGTCCTGCAGCACGGCGACCAGCGCGTCCTGCCAGGACCAGACGGAGAGCGGACCCCAGCTGAGCGGCTGCATGTCCGCATTCAGCACCAGGGTCTGGAGGTTGGAGACATGGGTCATGATCGCCCCGGAGCCTCCGCCACGCGGGACGGGCCGTTCACCCCATCGAGATAACCATCGCCGTCAGGCAAGCGCCGCTCCCTGTTCGGTGCGGTGCCAACAAGCCATGGGGCCTGTCTCGGCGGAAAGGCCCCATATCCTGTGGCGCCGCCGATCTACTGTCGCATTCTTGCCAGTCCGGTTGATGCGGCGCAACAGGCTGGCGGCTTTCTTTCATGCCGCTGTCATCCCGAAGGCCCGGGCGAGGGCCCGTCTGCCGGCCTCGATCCCGGCCGGGTCGATGGCGTGGGGGAGGCCCGGGCGATAGACGGCCTCGACCGGGACGCCGGCGGCCCGCAGCGCCGCCTCCGCCGCGCGGCCAGCGGCGACGGGGACGATGTCGTCGGCCTCGCCATGGACCAGCAGCACCGGGGGCTTCCCGGCGAGTCCGGCCGCCAGCGACTCGGGCCCGAGCAGCGCGCCGGAATAGGCGAGGATGGCGGCCGGCGTGGGACGGCCGCGCAGGCCGAGCTCAAGGGCCATCATCGCCCCCTGGCTGAAGCCGGCCAGCGCCAGCGCCGCGGGCGGCAGGCCGAATCGGGCGAGCTCCGCCTCGACCAGCGGGCCGAGGGCGGCGGCGGCGCCTTGCACGCCGGCGGCCATCACGGCGGGGGTGCGGTCCTGGAGACTGAACCACTGCCGGCCATGGGGCGCCATGTCGCAGGGATCGGGCGCGTCGGGGGCGATGAAGGCGGCCTCCGGTAGCGCCTCCGCCCAGTCGGGGGCGAGCTGGATGAGGTCCTGCCCATCCGCGCCGAGCCCGTGCAGCACCACCACGAGCTGCCGGGCCGCGCCGGGCTGCGCGCCGAATCGGGGTCCCACGAGGCCTGCCATCGCCGCTTGCTCCCTTGCCGCCCGAGCCGCTACCCCGGCGGGCCATGCCTGTCACCACCCGCTTCGCGCCGAGCCCGACCGGGCTGCTGCATCTCGGCCATGCCCATGCCGCGCTTGCGGCCTGGGGCGCAGCGCGCCGGGCCGGCGGGCGGTTCCTGCTCCGGGTCGAGGATATCGACGCCACGCGCTGCCGGCCGGAATTCACCGCCGCCCTCCTCGAGGACCTGGCCTGGCTCGGCCTCGACTGGGACGGCGAGGTCAGGGTGCAGTCGCGGCACATGGCCGAGTACCGGGCGGCGCTCGACCGGCTCGCGGCGCGGGGCCTGCTCTATCCCTGCTTCTGCACCAGGGCGGACATCGCGCGGGAGGTGGCGGCGGCCGGCCAGGCGCCGCATGGGCCGGACGGGCCGCCCTATCCGGGAACCTGCCGGCGCCTCCCGCCCGAGGCGCGGGCGGCGCGGATGGCGGCGGGGGAGCCCCATGCGCTGCGGCTCGACATGGCGGCGGCGCTGGCGCTGGCGCCGGCCGGCCTCTCCTTCGAGGAGGCGGGGGAGGGGAGGATCCGCTGCGACCCGGCGCCGTTCGGGGATGCGGTGCTGGCGCGGAAGGAGGTGCCGGCGAGCTACCATCTCTGCGTCACGCATGACGATGCGCTGCAGGGCGTCACCCTCGTCACCCGCGGGGAGGACCTCAGGCCGGCGACGCATCTGCATCGCCTGCTCCAGGCGCTGCTAGGCTGGCCGGCGCCGTGCTATGCGCATCACCGGCTGCTGACCGATGCCGCCGGGCGGCGCCTCGCCAAGCGGGAGGGGGCGCCGAGCCTCCGCGCCCTGCGGGAGGCCGGGCGCAGCCCCGCCGAGGTTCGTGCCCTGGCCGGATTCGCAACCTCATGACACGATGATCGTCATGGACGCCGCGCCGCCGCCCGAGGACCCGCCCCTTGCCGAACCCGCCTACCGGGTCTTCGACCGTGCCGCCTGGGCGGCGCTCCGGGCCAGCACGCCGCTCTCCCTGACGCGCAGCGACATCGCCGGGCTGAAGGGCCTCAACGAGACCGTCTCACTCGCCGATGTGCAGGAGATCTACCTGCCGCTGTCGCGCCTGCTGAACCTCCAGGTGCGGGCGGCGCGGCGGCTCGCCATGGCGCAGGATGCCTTCCTTGGCCACCAGGCGGCGCCGCCGCCCTACATCATCGGCATCGCCGGCAGCGTCGCCGTGGGGAAGAGCACGCTCGCCCGCGTGCTGCGCGCCATCCTCGCCCGCTGGCCGGACCATCCGCGCGTCGAGCTGGTGACGACGGACGGCTTCCTCCACCCGACCCGGGTGCTGGAGGAGCGCGGGCTGATGCGGCGCAAGGGCTTCCCCGAGAGCTACGACCTGAAGCGCATGCTCGCCTTCCTCAACGCGCTGAAGGCGGGCGCACCGGAGGTGGCGGCGCCGGTCTACTCGCATCTGAGATACGACATCATCCCCGGCGAGATGCAGGTGCTGCGGCGGCCGGACATCGTCATCTTCGAGGGACTGAACGTGCTGCAGCACGCCGCCGGCGCGCCGGTCGTCGCCTCCGACTATTTCGACTTCTCGGTCTATCTCGACGCCGCCATCGGCGAGATCGAGGCCTGGTACATCGAGCGCTTCCTGCTGCTGCAGAAGGTCGCCTTCCCCAACCCCGACAGCTACTTCCACCACTACCGCGACCTGCCGCTCGAGGAGGCGAGGGAGGTGGCGCGCGGCATCTGGCGCAGCATCAACCTGCCGAACCTCCGCGAGAACATCCAGCCGACGCGGCACCGCGCGCGCCTCGTGCTGCGCAAGGGGCGCGGCCATGCGATCGAGCAGGTCTGGCTGAGGCGGATGTAGCCGCCCGCCTTCGTTCCGCCTGCTACGGGGGCACCCTTCCGGTTCCTGCGCGTTGGAGGCGAAAGCCAGCAACGACGCGAACGGCAGAACCGGGATCAGGACCGCCCATGGCAACGACCGACATCGAAACCGACGTGCCCTTCCACGAGAGCTTCGACAACCGCCATGGGGCGCTGACAGATAATTGGGGTGCCGACTACTCCGTCCCCGGTCAGGTGACCCTGACCGGCAATGCTGGGCTGATGGAGCCGGCCCTGGCCGTCACCTCCGGCCATGGCTACGGCACCTACACCATGACCGCCAAGTTCGACGGCACGATGCCGGGCTCCGCCCTCATCCTCTGGCCGGGCGACAACAACTGGCCCGGGCAGGAGATCAACCTCGCCGAGGTCGCCAATGACGGCAGCGGGCGGCAATACGCGACCCTGCACTGGAACAACAACGGCGAGGACGCCATCCGCGTGCACTTCCACGACGGCATCAAGGGCGGCGTGTTCCATGACTACCAGCTGGTCTGGGAGCCGGGGCAGCTCACCTGGCTGGTCGACGGCCAGGTGACCGCGGTCGACCGCGAATACGTGCCGCGCGACTACGACCATGGCGGGATGAACAACGTCATCGGCCTGTTCAACAACAGCCCGGACACGGTGCTGACGGTGACGGAGGTCGACTACGTGCCGCTCGGCGGTACGCCGCCTGCGGCCGCGCCGGCAGCCCCGTTGCCCGTGGCGGCAGCCCCGCCGCCTGCGGCGGAGCCCGCGCCCGTCGCCGAGGCGCCGGTCGACTGGTACGCCCTCGCCGCGCAGGCGACGGCGAATTACGAAGCGACTGGCTACTGGTTCTACTGACCGGGCCATGCTGATCCCGACCCGGCTGCACGGACTGATCGATTACGGCGTGGCGGCGATGCTGGGTGGCCTCGCCGCCTCGCGCGCGCTGCCGCCGCCGGTGCGGGGGCTGCTCGGCGCGGCTGGGGCCTATCACACCGCCTATTCGGCGGTGACGGATTACGAGGTGGGGCTGCAGCCCCGCCTCACCATGCGGCAGCATCTGGGACTCGATGCGCTGGGTGGGGCGGCGCTGCTCGGCGCCGGGCTCGTCATGCGGCGGCAGCCGGGCGGGGCGAGGGCGCTGCTCATCGGCCTCGGCCTCACCGAGCTTGCTGTGGTCGCGCTCAGCGAGGACCGGGCGGAAAGCGGCCCGCGCCTGCTCGGCACCGAGGCGCCGCCCGGCTACCCGCCGCTCGAGGTGCCGAAGCCGGTGGCGGAGGGCGTCCACATCGTCGACAGCCTGATGGAGGGCCCGCTCGGCACGCAACTTCCGGTGCGGATGACCGTGCTGCGCCTGCCGGATGGCGGCCTGCTGCTGCATTCGCCGACGGCCTTCTCGCCCGGGCTCGGCGCGGCGCTCGCCGCGCTCGGCCCGGTGCGGCACCTGGTGGCGCCGAACATCGCCCATTGGACCTTCCTCGAGGGCTGGCAGCGCGCCTTTCCCGAGGCGGTGACCTGGGCGGCACCGGGCCTCCGCCAGCGCGGCCAGGTGCGGCGCAGCCAGGTGCGGCTCGACCGGGACCTGCCTCCGGGCGCGCCGGCGGACTGGGGCGGCGCCATCACCCTCGTCACCGTGCCGGGCGGGCTCGGCTTCCACGAGGTCGCCGTCTTCCACGAGCCGAGCCGGACGCTGGTGCTGACCGACCTGGTCCTGAACCTGGAGGCGGAGCGCCTGCCGGCGCTGCTGCGGCCGGTGGCGCGGAGCTTCGGCGTGACGGCGCCGGACGGGATGCCGCCGCCCTATCTACGCGCCATCATCCGCTGGCGGCACCGCGCGGCGGCGCGGGCGGCGGAGCGGCTGCTGGCCTTGGAGCCGGACCGGGTGATCTTCGCCCATGGCCGCTGGTTCGAGCGGTACGGCACCACGGCGCTGCGGCGCTCGCTGCGCTGGCTGCTCGGCTGATGCGCGGCGGGCGGCTGCTGGCCGCGCTCAACCTGGCGACGGCGCTGAACGGCCTCGTCATCGACTGGAACCGCACGCATCTCCTCAACCCGCGCTGGCTGCCGCATGCGCGCTTCCATGACGCGATGACGATCAGCTTCGGCCTACTGCTCGGCGCGCTTGGGTGGCGGGCGCTGCGGCGGGGCGATGCGCGCGGGGCGGCGCTGGGCCCGGCGCTGTTCTTCGGCGCGCAGCTCTCGGCCTTCGCCTATCCGGGGACGCGCGGCATCGAGGACGAATTCCCCGAACTGGCGCCGCGCCTCGGCCCGATCCGGCTGAACGAGGCGCCCATCTCGCTCGCCATGCTGGGCCTGACGGCGCTCGGCTATGCTCAGGCCGCCATGCTGTCGAGGAGCCGCACGCCGCCGAGCCGCGCGGCGGCGATCAGCCGGCCGGGCGGCGCCGGCACCTCGCGCAGGCTGTCCGGCTCCACCAGGGCGAGATAATCGAGGGCAAGGCCGGCCGCCGCCAGCCCGGCACGCGCTGCGGCGAGCGCCGCGGCGGGCGAGGTGCCGCGCGCCATCGCCCCGATGGCCGCCCGCATCGCGCCCGGCAGCGCCGCGGCCCGGGCCCGCGCCTCCGGGTCGAGGAAGCGGTTGCGGGAGGACATGGCAAGGCCATCCGCCTCGCGCAGCGTCGGGCAGGGGATGATCTGCACCGGCAGGTCGAGGTCGCGTACCATCCGCCGGATCACCTGGAGCTGCTGCCAGTCCTTCTCGCCGAAGGCCGCGAAGCTCGCGCTCGTCTGGAGGAAGAGCTTGGCGCAGACCGTGGCGACCCCGCGGAAATGGCCGGGCCGCGCCGCGCCTTCCCAGCCCTCGGCCGGGCCCTCGACCTGGATCGTCGTTGCCCGGCCCGGCGGATACATCCCCTCGACGCCGGGCAGCCAGGCGAGGTCGCAGCCAGCCTCGCGCAGCAGCGCCAGATCCGCCTCCTCCTGCCGCGGGTAGCGGGCGAAATCCTCGCCCGGCCCGAATTGCAGCGGGTTGACGAAGATCGAGGCGATGACGGCGCCGCCCGGCCCCGCCGCCTGCCGCGCCGCCGCCAACAGGGACAGGTGACCGGCATGCAGCGCCCCCATGGTCGGCACCAGGGCGGCGGGGCCGAGCCCGGCGAGGGCGTCGCGGAGGCTCGGCAAGTCCCGGGCGATGTGCATGGCGAAGGCCATTCCCCCGCCCGGCAAGCCTCGGGCTATCGCGCCTGCGCTGCCTTCTTGCGGCGCTCCACCGTATGCGGAATCTCGAGCGCCGCAAGCGAACGGTTGAGCTCCGGCAGGTCCGCATCCTCGGGCAGCCGCGCCAGCAGCAGGGCCAGCATCTCCGCCTGGAGTTCGGCCGGGATGTTCTGCAGGTACTCACCGGCGAGCATCGCCCGGCCCTCGTCGCGGATGCCGGCGGCGACCGGGAAGACGAACCCCGCCTCCGGGACGATCTCGTTGAGCGCCTTGCCGCTGGCCAGCGGCAGGCCGGTCTGCGTCTGGTCGGAGATGGCGTTGCCGGCGGTGAGGAAGGTGGCGCGGTTCTGCGGCGTCAGCAGCGTCCTGGCCGGGCGGTCGAGCTGCCGGGTGAAGAAGGGAAAGGTGCTGCGGAAGACCGGCGGCAGCCGGATGCGGACGAAGCCCCGCACCTCGAATTTCGGCATGGTCAAGGGCGTCATCTCGATCGGATCGATGACGCCGAAGGCGCTCGGTAGCACCGCGACGAGGGCGGTGCCGCGGGCGGGCACCGTGATCAGCCGGTCGCCGGCCGCGGGGAAGGGCGACGGGCTCGGCACCGGGAAGCGCGGCGTAAAGACGCTGGAGGCCAGGGACCCGTTCAGCGTGCCGAAGCGGTTGTCCGTGCCGCCGGTGTCGACGATGCAGAGGGTGTTGCCGGCGAGGCTGCGGAACTCCTGGTCCGGCGTGCCCGCCGGCGGCGGGAAGATGACGAACTCCAGGGCGTAGCGCAGCGGCACGGGCTCGAGATTGGTGATCTCGAGGAAGTATCCCTGCAGGACGCGGTCCACCGCCATGGTCCCGCTCGGGGTCGCGGGCGATTGCGGCTTCAGCAGCAACTCGAAATTCGAGACTTCCATGATGGCCTCCCAGTGCGGCGGGACCGGCCCTGCCGCCCGGGCTCGGGCGGCCGGCATCCGTCCCTGCGCCCTTCGACATCGCAGTGACGGCGGCCGGGAAAGCAACGCCGATGCGGAGTCGTGACGGCGATGTGCGGGTGGCTGGGCGAAGGCACCATCCGGTGAGATTCATGGGCGCCCCCGGCGGCGAACCGCATGGACTTGCGCCCGGCATGGCGGCATGGTCCGCCGCCTCATGCCGCATCCGCTGATCCGCCTGCTGCCCGGCCGCGACCGCCGGGTCAAAACCGGCCACCCCTGGGCCTTCTCCAACGAGATCGCCATGAGGCCGGCAGCCAAGGCGCTGCCGCCCGGCGCCGTGGTGCGGCTGGAGGGGGATGACGGCCAGCGCCAGGGCACCTGGCTGTTCAACCCGCACAGCCTGATCGCCGCGCGCCGGCTGGACCGCGACCCGGAGGCGGCGATTGATGCCGCCTGGCTGCGCGGCCGGCTCGGCGCGGCGCTCGCGCTGCGGGAGCGGCTGTTCGACGCGCCGCATTACCGCCTGGTCCATGCCGAGGCGGATGGGCTGCCGGGCCTCGTCATCGACCGCTATGGCGATGTGCTGGCGCTCCAGGCCAATACGGCGGGGATGGAGGCGCTGACGCCGGCGCTGGTCGAGGCGCTGCAGGGCCTGCTGGACCCACGCCTCATCGTCGCCCGCAACGACGCCTCGGTGCGCGGGCTCGAGGGGCTGCCGCAGGAGACGCGGCTGCTGCTCGGCGAGGCCGGTCCGGTCCATGCCGAGGAGGGCGGCCTGCGCTTCGCCGTCGACCTGCTCGGCGGGCAGAAGACGGGCTGGTTCTTCGACCAGCGCGAGCACCGCGCCCGCGTCGCGCGTCTCGCCGCCGGCGGGACGATGCTGGATGCCTTCTGCCATACCGGCGGCTTCGGCCTCAGCGCCGCCGCGGCCGGCGCCACGCAGGTGACCTTGCTCGATCGTAGCGCCCATGCCCTCGACCTCGCCATGGCGAGCGCGGCGGAGAACGGGCTCGCGGCGCGTGTCACGGCCGAGCGGGGCGAGGCAATGGAGGCGCTGGAGCGGATGGGCCAGGCGGGCACGCGCTTCGACATGGTGGTCGCCGATCCGCCGGCCTTCGCCAAGAGCCGAAAGGACCAGCCGGCGGCGCTGCGGGCCTATGGCAAGCTGGCCCGGCTGGCGGCGGGGCTGGTGGCGCCGGGCGGGTTCCTGTTCATCGCCAGCTGCAGCCATCATGTCGCACCGGGCGAGTTCGCCGATGCGGTGATCTGGGGCATCGGGCGGGCGCGGCGGGAAGGGCGCCTGCTCTTCCAGGGCGGGGCGGGGCCCGACCACCCGGTGCATCCCCTGTTGCCGGAGAGTGCCTACCTGAAGGCCATGCTCTTCCAGCTCGCATGACCTCCGGCCTGATCGCCGCCTATCGCCGCACCACCTACGAGGCCGACGGCGCCCGCGCCCGCATCGGCCGGCACAGCGCCGCGGTCGATGCCCTGCTGCGGCGCCAGGGCGCGCGGGAGGGCGCCTTCGTCACCGCCTGGAACCCCTTCAGCCGGAGGATGCCGCGCGGCTGGAACGACCGCATGCTCGCCCGGCTGCGCCAAGCGGCGCGGCGCCTGCCGCAGGCCGAGGGCAATGGCGGCGCCAAGGGCTGGGAGGAACGCCACCTGCTGCTGGCCGGCGATCCGCGCCGCATCGCCGTGCTCGGCCGGCGCTTCCGGCAGGTGGCGATCGTCGCCGTGCGGCGCGGGCAGCCGCCCCGCATCATCCTCCTCCAGCCTCAGAGGTAGCGCTGGATGTCGAGCGTGCTCTCCTTGCCGAGCGTCCCGAAATGCTGCGCCAGGAACCGGTCCGCCGCCTCCCGCCCGTAGCGGCGGAGGATCTGCAGGAATTCCCAATCGCCGTTCAGCTTGGTCGAGAGCTTGAACTCCCGCATCCGCTCTTCGTCCTCGATGACGTGGAGGAAGATGCGGCGGTAGCGCGGCTGCTCCAGCCGGCCGGAATCGAGCAGGCGCTGGACGAAGTCGATCGCTCGCATCTCCGCCATCAGCGAGGCGTTGAAGTTGATCTCGTTCAGCCGGTTCATGATGTCGGTGGCGCTGGTCGGCAGCTCGGCCCGCATGATGGCGTTGATCTGCACTAGCACGATGTCGGGCGCGCCGCGCTCGTAGTAGAGCGGCCAAAGCGCCGGGTTGCCGACATAGCCGCCATCCCAGAAGGCCTCGCCGTCGATCTCCACGGCGCGGAAGACATTCGGCAGGCAGGCCGAGGCCAGCACGACATCCGTGCTGATTTCCGCCCGGGTGAAGACCCGCGGCTTGCCCGTCCGCACATTGGTCGCCGAGACAAAGAGGCGGACGGCCTTCGGGTCGGTGCGCAGCCGGCGCCAGTCGAGGTTGTCGTCCAGCACCTGCCGCAGCGGGTTGAACTCCATCGGGAAAGGGTTGAACTGGTAGGGCGAGAAGACGCGGGTCAGCGTCTCGAAGGCCTGGTAGGCGACGGAGTAGGTGAGGTCGTAGCCCCAGAGGGCCTTCTCGAAGGGCGTGTTGCGCAGCGGGCTGACGGCGAGCCGCGCCGCCACGTCGCGCCACATGCGGTCGAGGGCGGTGATCGCCCCCAGCCGCCCGCCATCCGCCAGGCCCTGCACCAGCACCGCGGCATTGATCGCCCCGGCCGAGGTGCCGGAGACGCCGTCGATCACCAGCCGCTCATCCTCCAGCAGCCGGTCCAGCACGCCCCAGGTGAAGGCGCCATGCGTGCCGCCGCCCTGCAGCGCCAGGTTGATCTTCTTGGGCGCCGGCGGCTTGGCGACCGCCGGCGTCGGTACCGCTGCGGGAGCCTCCTCGTCCATCAGGCCGCCAGCCAGCCGCCATCGATGGACAGCGCCGCGCCATTCACCCCGCCGCTGCCGGGCCCGACGAGGTAGAGCGCCATCTGCGCCACCTCCTCCACCTCGATCCAGCGCTTGGAGGGCTGCTTGTCGAGCAGGAACTCCTCGAGCGCCTGCTGCTCCGAGACGCCGTGCTGCTTGGCCAGCGGGCCGACCTGCGCCTCCGCCAGCGGCGTGCGGACGAAGCCGGGGCAGATGGCGTTGCAAGTGATCGGCAGCTTGGCGACCTCGAGCGCCACGGTCTTGGTCATGCCGACCACGGCATGCTTCGCCGAGACATAGGCGACCTTGTTGGGCGAGGCGACGAGCCCGTGCGCCGAGGCGATGTTGACGATCCGGCCCCAGTTGCGCGCCTTCATCCCCGGCAGCGCCGCCTTGATGGCGTGGAAATTGGAGGCGAAGTTGATGGCGATGATGGCGTCGAACTTGTCGTCCGGGAATTCGTCGATCGGGGCGACGAACTGGATGCCGGCATTGTTCACCAGGATGTCGACCTGCCCGAGCGCCGCCTCGGCCTCGGCGACCATCTGCCGCACTGCCTCGGGCTTCGAGAGGTCGGCCGCCGAGTAGGGCGCGTCGCCGCCGCCCTGGAGCGCGCCGATCTCCGCCCGGGCGCGGGCGATCTCCTCCGGCTTGCCGAAGCCGTTCAGCATCACGCGCGCCCCGGCTTCGGCATAGATCTTGGCGATGCCGAGGCCGATGCCGCTGGTGCTGCCGGTGACGAGCGCGGTGCGCCCTGCGAGAACCTGATTCATGGGTGAGAGCTCCTGTTGCCCCGTTGCCGGCATGAATGCCTAAGGCAGATGTTTCAGCAAGCCGACGAGACGTTTCGTGAAGGGTGAGAGAAGCTTCGGCGCGTAATAATCCCCGGCGGCCCGCTTCGCCGATTCGGCCAGGGTGGGGTAGGGGAGGACCATGCCGGCCAGCGCCGAGAGCGGCAGCTTCCGGCCGATCATCAGCCCGAACATACCCGCCATCTCCCCCGCATGCGGCGCCAGCACCCCGGCGCCGAGCAGCTTGCCGCCCTGGCCGACCACCAGCTTCACCAGGCCATCCGTCAGCGCCTCCGCCACCGCCCGGTCGTTCTCGGCGACCGGCCAGCGGAGGATCGAGAGCTCCTCGTGGCCCGCCTCGCGCGCCTCCGCCTCGGTCAGGCCGACCTGGGCCAGCTCGGGGTCGGTGTAGGTGACGCGGGGGAGGGCGGCGTAGCTCACCTTGGTGAAGGGCAGGCGGAACATCATGGACCGGACCAGGATGCCGGCATGCTGGCTCGCCACATGGGTGAAGGCACGCGGGCCGATGCCCTGCGGATCGGCGATGTCGCCCACCGCCCAGACCCGCTTGTTGGAGACCGAGCGCAGGTCGGCCCCGGTCACGATCCCGCGCGGCCCGGCCTCGACCCCGGCCGTCACCAGGTCGAGCCCCGCAAGGCGTGGCGCCCGCCCGACCGCGAGCAGGAGATGCGTCCCGGCGATGCGGCTGCCATCTTCCAGCACGGCGACGACGCCGGCCTGGGCAGCGCGGCTGTCCGGCTCCAGCTGCTCGACCCGCGCGACCTTCGATCCCTCGCGGAATTCGACGCCGTCGCGGACGAGCGCGGCCTTGAGGCCCTCCGCCAGCTCGGGGTCCTCGCGGCTGGCGATGCGCGGCCCCCGCTCGATGACGGTGACGAGGCAGCCGAGCCGGGCATGGGCCTGCGCCATCTCGAGCCCGATCGGCCCGCCGCCGAGGATCAGCAGGTGGCCTGGCGGCTCCTCCAGGTCGAACAGCGTCTCGTTGGTGAGCCAGGGCACGCCATCGAGGCCGGGCAGGTCCGGCACCACCGCGCTGCTGCCGGCGGCGATGACGGCGCGGCGGAAGGTCAGCGGCCGCCCGCCGGCCTCGATCGTGTCGGGTGCGGTAAAATGCGCCGAGGCCTCGATCACCTCGACGCCCATGCCGCGGAAGCGGGCTGTGCTGTCATTCGGCGCGATGCGGGCGATGGCGCCGTGCACATGGGCGCGCACGCCGGCCCAGTCGATCTCGGGCGGCGGCAGGCGGATGCCGAAGCGCGCTGCCCCCCGCGCCGAGGCGGCGGCATGGGCGGCGGCGAGCAGCGCCTTGGAGGGGACGCAGCCGTAATTGAGGCAGTCGCCGCCCATCCGGCCGCGCTCGATCAGCGCGACCCGGAGGCCGAGCCCGGCCGAGATCGACGCGACCGAAAGCCCGGCCGCGCCGGCGCCGATGACCACCACGTCGAAATCCGGCATGCGCATCCCCATCCCAGCAGCGTTAAGGCCTCGGCGCGCGGGTTACGCCACCCGGCCGCGTAGCGCCAGACAGCCTCCCGCGATTGACGGCGCCCCCATCCCATCCCTATACCTGCCCGCCTTCGCCGGGGCCCAGCCGCAAGGGCCGCCGGCCGTCCGCGTCAAGGCGGGCAGCCATCTCGGAGATCGATCGTGAAGCGTACCTACCAGCCCTCCAAGCTCGTCCGGAAGCGCCGTCATGGCTTCCGCACCCGCATGGCGACCGTCGGCGGCCGCAAGGTGCTGGCCAACCGCCGCGCCAAGGGCCGCGCCAAGCTCAGCGCCTGACGGGCCGCGGGGGGAATTCCGCATGCCGGGCCGCCTTCCCCGGCTGACCAGGCGCCGCGAATTCCTCCGGGTCGCAGGCCGGGGCCGGAAGGCCGCGCGCCCCTCCCTGGTGCTGCAGGCCCTGCCGCAGCCCGAGGGGGCGCTGCGCCTCGGCTTCACCGCCACCAAGAAGATCGGCAACGCCGTCGTCCGCAACCGCGCCAAGCGCCGGCTACGGGAGGCGGCGCGGCTGACCCTGGGCGAGGCGCCGCCGACGGGCTGGGACCTAGTGCTCATCGCCCGCGACGGGACCGGCACCCGGCCCTGGGACAAGCTGCTGTCCGACCTGCGGGGCGCGCTTCGCCAGGCCGGGGTGCTGCCCGAATGAGCGCCGCCGGCACGGCGCTGCGCGGCGCCGTCCTCGCCTATCAATGGACCTTGCGGCCCATCCTCGGCTGCAATTGCCGGTTCTACCCCTCCTGCAGCGACTACGCCCTGGAGGCGCTCCGCAGCCATGGCGCGCTGCGCGGCGCCTGGATGGCCTCGGGGCGCATCCTCCGCTGCAACCCCTGGCATCCGGGCGGCTACGACCCGGTGCCGCCCCCGACCCTGCCGAAAGGCTGAAGCTTTTCCATGGACCAGAAGCGCCTCTTCGTGGCGATCGCCATCTCGATCGGCATCCTGCTGGCATTCGATGCCTTCAACCGCCCGGCGCGGGAGGCGCAGCGCGCCCAGCAGCAGCAGGCGGCCGCGGTGCAGCAGCCGGCCCCGACCCCCGGCCCGGCCGGGCCGCTCGGCGCCCCGACCGATGCCTCGCCCGCCGCCGGCACGCCGACCTCGCCCGCCGCGCGCCTGCCGGTCGAGGGGCTGCGCGTGCAGGGAACGCTCTCGCTCCGCGGCGCCCGGCTCGATGACCTCGTACTGCGCGGCTACCACGAGACGGTTGACCGGAACTCCCCGCTCGTCCGCCTGCTGGCGCCCCGCGAGGGCGGCGCGCCCTACTACGCGCAATGGGGCTGGACGGCGGCCGATGGTCGCACCCGCGTCCCCACCAACGACACCGACTGGACAGCCGAGGGCAGCGCGCTCTCGCCCGCCTCGCCGGTGACGCTGCGCTGGGACAATGGCGGGGGCCAGGTCTTCGAGATCGCGCTCGCGCTCGACGAGAACTACATGCTCACCGCCGAGCAGCGCGTGCGGAACAACGGCGGCGAGCCGGTGCAGGTGCTGCCCTGGTCGCGCATCCGCCGCGAGAGCACGCCGCCGACCCAGGGCTTCTACATCCTGCACGAGGGCTTCGTCGGCGTGCTCGACGGCCGCCTGCGGGAGGAGACCTACAGCAACGCCAAGAGCGAGGCGGCCAAGCGCAACGGCACCGCACTCGAGCAGGAGACCGGCGCCGGCTGGGCCGGCATCACCGACAAGTACTGGCTGACCGCCCTCTCGCCGGTCGACCCGGCGCAGCGCTACCGCGCCGCCTATCGCCACACCACCGATCCCGGGCCGCGCGGGCCGGAGGATCGCTGGCAGGTGGACTTCGCCCCGGCCGCGCCGCAAAGCGTGGCGCCCGGCGCCACCGCCGCCAACGGCATCCGCCTCTTCGCCGGCGCCAAGGAGGTGCGGCTGCTGGATTCCTACGGCGACCGGCTCGGCATCCCGGATTTCGACAAGGCGGTGGATTTCGGCTGGTTCTACTTCCTGACCAAGCCGTTCTTCTACGCCATCGACTGGCTGTTCACGATCTTCGGGAATTTCGGCGTCGCCATCCTGGTCTTCACCCTGGCGCTGAAGGCGGCCTTCTTCCCGCTGGCCAACAAGGCCTACAAGTCGATGAGCCGGATGAAGATCCTCGGCCCGAAGATGCAGGAGATCCGCGAGCGGCATAAGGAGGATCCGGCCAAGGCCCAGGCCGAGATGATGGCGCTCTACCGGACCGAGAAGATCAACCCGGCCTCCGGCTGCCTGCCCATCCTCATCCAGATCCCGGTCTTCTTCGCGCTCTACAAGGTCCTCTTCGTCACCATCGAGATGCGGCACGCGCCCTTCTTCGGCTGGATCAGGGACCTCTCGGCGCCCGACCCAACCAACCTGTTCAACCTGTTCGGGCTGCTTCCCTACGACCCGATGCAGCTGACGCACTACCTGCACATGCCGGCCTGGGCGCTGATCATGGGCGCGACCATGTACTTCCAGCAGAAGCTGAACCCGCAGCCGCCGGACCCGATCCAGGCCAAGATCTTCCAGTGGATGCCGGTGATCTTCACCTTCATGCTGGCGAGCTTCCCGGCCGGCCTCGTCATCTACTGGTCCTGGAACAACCTGCTCTCCATCCTGCAGCAGCGCTACATCATGTCGCTGGAGGCGAAGCGGGGCGGCAGCAAGCCGGGCCTCGCCGTGCCGGCCGTGGCGAAGAAGGGCTGATGGCGGAGCACGCGCTCCCCGCCAATGCCGCCATCCTGGCCGGCGGCCTCAGCGAGGCGCGGACCGAGGCGGAACGGGCCGCGCTGATCGAGGCCGGGCGGCTGCTCTTCGCCAAGCCCTGCACCTTCTTCTACGCCTCGCAGAAGATCGACCAGCTGCCGCCCGCCGAGGGGCCGGAGATCGCCTTCTGCGGCCGCTCCAATGTCGGCAAGTCCTCGCTGGTGAATGCGCTGGCCGGGCAGAATGCGCTGGCCCGCGTCTCGCACACGCCGGGGCGGACCAAGCAGCTGAATTTCTTCAATCTCGGCGACCAGCTGACGCTCGTGGACATGCCCGGCTACGGCTATGCCCAGGCCGCCAAGAGCGTGAAGGCCGACTGGCAGGGCTTGATGTTCGACTTCCTGCGCGGCCGGCCGACCTTGCGCCGCGTCCTGCTGCTGCTCGATGCCCGGATCGAGACCAAGGCCGGCGACCGGGCGGCGATGAGCCTGCTGACTGAGGCGGCCGTGCCCTTCCAGATCGTCCTCACCAAGGCCGACGACGCCAAGCCCTGGTGGCTGAAGCAGCGCCTCGCCGAGGCCGAGGAACTGGCCCGCAAGGAGACCGCCGGCCACCCGCTGGTGCTCGTCACCAGCAGCCGGACCGGGGAGGGGATCCCGGAGCTGCGGGCCGAGATGGCCTCCCTCGCCCGCACCGCTTGACCGGCCGCACGCGCGCCCCTACAGCCCGGCCGCCCGCACCGGAGAGCCCCGGCCGATGACCGATGACGCCTTCGACCCGATGAAGACCCTGGCCGGCGCCCTGCCCTTCCTCAAGCGCTACGACGACCAGATCGTCGTCGTGAAGTATGGCGGCCACGCCATGGGCGAGGAGGAGACGGCGCTGCGCTTCGGGCGCGACATCGCGCTGCTGGAGCAGGTGGGCGTGAATCCCGTCGTCGTGCATGGCGGCGGGCCGCAGATCAACGCCATGCTGAAGCGGCTGAACGTCCAGTCCACCTTCATCCAGGGCCTCAGGGTGACCGACGAGGCCATGCTCGACGTGGTCGAGATGGTCCTTGCCGGGCCGGTCAACAAGCAGGTGGCGGAGGCGATCACCCGGGCAGGCGCCTTGGCGGTCGGCATCTCCGGCAAGGATGGCGGGCTGGTCACCGCGCGGAAGCTCCTGCGGACGGTGCGCGACCCCGGCTCCCATCTCGAGCAGGTGCTCGACCTCGGCTTCGTCGGCGAGCCCGCCTCGGTCGATACCCGCGTGCTGCGGCTGCTGATCGGCGCCGACATCGTGCCCGTCGTCGCCCCGGTCGGCGTCGGCGAGGATGGGCAGACCTACAACATCAACGCCGATACCGTGGCGGGCGCGATCGCCGGCGCGCTCGGCGCCGAGCGGCTGCTGATGCTGACTGATGTGCGCGGCGTGCTCGGCCCCGACCGGCAGCTCATCCCCGAGATGACGGTGGCCGAGGTGCAGGCCGGCATCGCCGCCGGCTGGATCTCCGCCGGCATGATCCCGAAGGTCGAGACCTGCATCTACGCCATCGAGCGCGGGGTGAAGGCCGCCGTCATCCTCGACGGCCGCGTGCCCCATGCGGTGCTGCGCGAGCTCTTCACCGATGGCGGGGCCGGGACGCTGATCAAGCCGTAGCGTCCGGCTCCGGGCGGGTCATGCCCGGGCCGTCGGCTCGGCCAGCGGCTCGATCTGCCAATGCATCTCCGCGGCCGAGAGCGGCCATTCGCCATCCGGCCCCGGCAGCAGCGCCGCGCCGGGGGCGAGCTGGCCGAGCACGCTCTGGGCCAGCAGGGCGCAGCGCGGGCCGAACCCTGCCTGCCAGCAGAGGCTGACCAGGGCCCGGGCGCTGCGCAGTCGCACGGCCTCCTCCACCGCCTCCAGCGTCACGGAGGCTTCCTGCGACAGCAGCCGGGCCATGGCCGCCTGGTCGCCGCGTCGGGCCGCCGCCTCGAGGAGGGTACTGGCCGGGGGGTTCGCAGCCCCCTCGACCAGCCGGACCTCGACCCGGTCCTGCAGCCGCCAGGCGAGGCCAGGCGCAAGATCCGGCCGGCCGGCTAGGGCCTCCAGCAGATGGTCGGCCACGCAGAGGGCGAAGGCCCGCTGCGCCCGCGGCGGCGGGGAAGGGCGGGTGCACCAGGCTCTCCTGCCAGGGGATGCGCGTGGCGGCCTGGACGATCAGCCCGTCCAGCGTGCGCTCGCGGATGGCAGCCGAGGGGTTGGCGAGCAGGGCGCCGATGTCCGCCTCGTTCGCCGATGCCGCGATGGCGTCGGAGAGGCTCTCGCTCAGCGCCGGCCGGCGAGCCACCGCGGCCAGCGTGTCCGGCACCGGCGGCGCGGCGACCAGCGCGAGCAGATCCGCCTCGCTCAGCATGGGGGAGAGGCGGATCACCGGCTCCGCCACCTCCATCGCCGCGTCGGCGGCGAGGCGGAGGATGAGGGCATGCGGGGCATCCGGCATCGCCTTCAGCTCCTCGGCGATGACGGCGCGGACCTGCGCCGCGGCATCCTCGGCGAGCCGGCACAGCGCCTGCCAGGCGATGGCGCCCAGCCTGTCCTCGGCGATGGCGAGGGCGGCGGCGCGCGGCGCCAATTTGCGCCCGAGCGCGGCCCGCACCGCCGGGTCGGCATCGCCAGCCAGCAGCCGGTCCGCCTGGACCGGCGTCCTGGCATTGCCGGCAATCGCGCCGCGCACCGCAGGGCTGCCATCGTCGGCGAGGTAGTAGAGCAGCTCCGCCTGCGTGCCGGGCAGGGCAGCGAGCGTCATCCGCTCGACCTCGGCCCCGTCCCGCGCGAGGCGCTTGGCCTCATCGAAACACGATTCGACAGACATCACCCCTCCCTCCTCCCGTCCGCCAGGCGCCAGCCGTTCCGTCCCTGCCGCTTGGCCGCATACATGGCGGTATCCGCCCGGGCGATGAGGCCGTCGGGCGTGTCGGCGCCATCGGTCGCCCGCATGGCGATGCCGATGCTGAAGGTCAGCGGCAGGGTGAAGTCGGGCAGCAGGCCGGGCAGCACGGTGAGCGCGGTGCGGCAGATCGCCTCGGCCCGCATGGCGGCGGCCGCCCTGTCCGCGCCGTCCAGCCAGATGGCGAACTCATCGCCGCCGAGGCGGGCCACCAGGTCGGTCGGGCGCACGATGTCGCGCAGCATCCGGCTCACCGCGACCAGTGCCGCATCGCCCGCCTCATGGCCCATGCGGTCGTTCAGCGGCTTGAAATTGTCGAGGTCGAGGAAGAGGACGGCGCCGCGCTCCGCCGCCTCCGGCGCCATGGCCAGCCGGTCCAGCCGGCGGTTGAGGTCATCGAGGAAGGCGTGGCGGTTGAGCAGGCCGGTCAGCGCATCGGTCCGCGCCTGGAGCTCGAGCTCATGCTGCAGCACCTGGTTGCCGAGGGCGACGAAGAGCAGGTCGGCGGCGGCGGCCAGCAGGTGCTCGTCATCCTTGTCGAAGGGCCGCGCCCCGGCCGGGCGCCAGGCGAGCAGGGCGTGGCGCGGCAGCATGCGGTGCGGATGCGGCAGCAGCGCCAGGGGCTCGCCGGCGGGACCGGTGCCGAAGGCCGGCACCACCGTCTCCAGCAGCGGGGCGAGCGCCGCGAAGAGCGGGGTGGGCTCGGCGCCATGCCGGTGGAGCGCCCGCAGCTGGCCCTTCGCGCCGATCTCCAGCACCGCGGCGCTGGCGCAGCCGAGAGCCGGACCCAACGCCTCCAGCGTGGAGGCCAGCATGCGCGGCGCCAGCACCTGGCGGCGCACGCGGCGCACCAGGGTCTCCAGCGCCTTGGCGCGGCGCAGGGCGGTTGCCTGCGTCTCCATGTCCTGCAGCTTGGCGGTGATGTCGCGGCCGATGCCGCGCAGCCCGGCAAAGCCGCCGGCCGCATCGAGGAGCGGCACCAGGCTGAGGGTGAAGCAGGCGGCCTCCGCCTCCCGCCGGCCGAACCAGGCTTGCAGCCCGTGCATCGGCTGGCGGGTGAGGAAGGGATCGGGCTCCGGATGCAGCAGCAGCTGGCGGGCCGGCTGCCCGAGCAGCGATGCCACGGGCAGCCCCAGCAGCCGCTCCGGCCAGAGGAAGGTGAGCCGCCCCTCCGCATCCGTCTCGAAGGCGAGGTCGGCGGCGAGGCCGGCAAAATCCTGCCAGCGCTGCCGCGATTCGAGCAGGGCGCCGGGAAGTCCGGTGGGAGCGAGCAGGGGGGCAGGAGCGGCCGGGTGCATGCGCCACAGGATGCCCCGCCGCGGCTGAATGCCGGGTTAAGGCCGGCCCGCGTTGACATCGGCCGGCCCGCATCGGCATGGTCCGCCCGCCTTCCTCCCAGGGACCCCGCCGATGACCCTCTCCGCCCTCCAGGCCCCGATCGAATCCCTCTGGGAGCGCCGCGACACCGTCTCCTCGGCGACCCGCGGGGAGGATCGCGACGTGGTCATGGCGGCGCTCGAGGCGCTCGATGCCGGCACGGCCCGCGTCGCCGAGCCCGACGGGCAGGGCGGCTGGCGGGTGAACCAGTGGCTGAAGCAGGCGGTGCTGCTCTCCTTCCGCCTCACCGATTCGGCGCCGATGGACACCGCCGCCGGCGCCTATGACAAGGTGCCGCTGAAATTCGCCGATTGGGGGCCGAACCGCTTCAAGGAGGCGGGCTTCCGCGCCGTCCCCGGCGCCGTCGTCCGCAAGTCGGCCTATATCGCGCCGGGCGTCGTGCTGATGCCGAGCTTCGTCAATGTCGGCGCCCATGTCGACCGCAACACCATGGTCGACACCTGGGCGACCGTCGGCTCCTGCGCGCAGATCGGCAAGAATTGCCACCTCTCGGGCGGCGTCGGCATCGGCGGCGTGCTGGAGCCGCTGCAGGCCAACCCCGTCATCATCGAGGATGACTGCTTCGTCGGCGCCCGCTCGGAGGTCGCCGAGGGAGTCATCGTCGAACGCGGCGCGGTGCTCTCCATGGGCGTCTTCCTCGGCGCCTCGACCAAGATCATCGACCGCGCGACGGGCGAGGTGCATGTCGGCCGCGTGCCGGCTTATTCGGTGGTCGTTCCCGGCAGCCTGCCCGGCAGGCCGCTGCCGGACGGCTCGCCCGGGCCCTCGCTCTACTGCGCCGTCATCGTCAAGCGCGTCGATGCGCAGACGCGGGCCAAGACCAGCATCAACGAGTTGCTGCGCGATTAGGCCCGTGCGCAACGCCCCGGCCGACCCGCTGCCGCTCGCCCAGGCGCTGATCCGCTGCCCGAGCGTGACGCCCGCCGATGCCGGCGCGCTCGGCGTGCTGGAGGCGGCGCTGCGCCCGCTCGGCTTCATCTGCTACCGGCTGCGCTTCGGCGAGACGGAGAACCTCTTCGCCCGCCGCGGCACGGAGGGGCCGCATTTCTGCTATGCCGGGCATACCGATGTGGTGCCGCCCGGCGCGGGAGGCTGGACCGACGATCCCTTCGCGGCGTCGGTGCGGGACGGCGTGCTCTACGGCCGCGGCGCCTGCGACATGAAGGGCGGGATCGCCGCCTTCGTCGCCGGCCTCGCCGACTATCTCGCGGCCAACCCCAATCCGCCGGGCAGCATCAGCCTGCTCATCACCGGCGATGAGGAGGGGCCCGCGAAGGACGGCACGGTGCGCGTGCTCGACTGGCTCGCGGCACGGGGCGAGATCCCGGACATGGCGCTGGTCGGCGAGCCGACCTCGCGGGCGCGGCTCGGCGACATCGTCAAGGTTGGGCGGCGCGGCAGCATGACCGCTTACATCACGCTGTTCGGGACGCAGGGCCACAGCGCCTACCCGCAGCGCGCGGACAACCCCATCCACCGCCTGGTCCGCGTGGTGCACCGGCTGACGGCGGAGCCGCTCGATGCGGGCAGCGCGTTCTTCGAGCCGACGACCTTGCAGATCACCGGCTTCGATGTCGGCAATGCGGCGAACAACGTCATCCCCGGCGAGGCGCGGGCGATGCTCAACATCCGCTTCAACGACCGGCATACGAGCGCGAGCCTCACCGAGCACCTGCACGCCGCGCTGCGGGCGGAGGAGGCGCGTTATGAGATGCGCATCGACTGCTCCGGCGAGAGCTTCGTGACGCAGCCCGGCCCCTTTGTCGATGCGCTGAAGCGGGCGGTCGAGCGGCAGACCGGCGAGACGCCCGCGCTCGATACCGGCGGCGGCACCTCCGATGCGCGCTTCCTCGCCCGCTTCTGCCCCGTGGCCGAGCTCGGCGGCGTCGGCAGCACCATGCACAAGGCCGATGAATGCGTGCCGGTCGCGGAGCTGCGCGACCTGGCCTCGCTCTATCGCGCCGTGCTCGAGGAGAGCCTCGGCTGACCGATCCGCCCCGCCCCGTCCCGCTCCGCCTGGTGATCGAGGCCGGGCTGCGCGGCGCCCTGCTGCTCGCCCGCGGGCGGGTGGATGGGCTGCTGCTGATGGAGGGCTCCGCCGCCGGCGCCGGACGCAGCTTCTGGGCGGCGGCGATCTGCCTGCCGGCCTTCCTCGCGCTCCGCCTCCTGGCCTGGGCCGGGGATGGCGGGCCGGAGCTCGGCCTGCTGCGTGGGCTGGTCGCGGAGCTGGTCGGCTATGCCTGCGCCTGGGTAGGCTTCGCCCTGCTCTCCCTGCCGCTGGCCGAGGCCGCGGGGCGAGGGACGGACTGGCCACGCTTCGTCGCCGCCTGGAACTGGACGAATGTCGTGCAGTACCTGGTGCTGCTGGCGCTCTCCCTGCCGGGCAAGCTCGGCCTGCCGCCGCTGCTGGCGCATGGGCTGGGGCTGGCGGGGGTCGGCTACGCGCTCTGGCTCGAATGGTTCGCGGCCCGGAGCGCGCTGCGCATCGCGGGCGGGATGGCGGCGGCCTTCGTGGTGCTCGACCTGGCGCTGGGGCTCGCCGTCGGCGGGGTCGTCGGGCGGTTGAGCGGCAGCTAGAGCGCGGTCCGTTCGACCTGGCTCACGGACCGCGCTCTAGCCTGTTGTTTGATCGAGCAAACCCCGATCGGATGATCCCATCCGATCGGGGTTTGCTCTAGCAGCCTGTCGGATTCCCAACGGGCCTGATATCGGCGAATCTGTTCGG
>NZ_JCACHU010000053.1:0-7376 GCF_059504005.1 Belnapia sp.
GAAGACACCCCCAGCCTCAGCTGAGGGCGGCAAGGGTCCGTAGACGCCGCTTACGAATGGAGCCGATCAGGCCTTCGGTCTGGCGCAGCGCCAGGCGGAACACAGCCCGCAGGGTCAGGGCGGTAGCGATGGCCAGCGCGGAGTAGGTGGGCTGCCCGCCCCGGCCAGTACGTGGCTCGGCCTTCCAGGCCTCGATCGCTTCCGGCGTGAACCAGACCGTCAGGCTGCCGCGGGCGCGCAGTCCAGCATCGTACTCGGCCCAGTTGGTGACCCGATGCTTCTGCTTGGGAATATGGTGGCGCCGAGCGGCGTTCGTTTTGAAAGGCAAGAGGGCCGCCCCTGGAGGGTGAAAGGGGCTCGCCCCGGCCTCATCCTACCTCATGCGCCCCAAGCCGCCGACCGCTGCAACAAGGTGTCTTGCGGTCGGTACCTTGTTGGTTGGTTTAACCTTGTTTGGCTTGGCCGCCGAACAGCACACTGCTACCGAACCGAGAAGCAGGTGTGGCGGGAAGGTCTGGCAGAGCTCTGGGCCTCCGCCAGACGAGTGCGGCGTGGGTGCCCTTCGCCCTTTGCCGCTCGGACAGCCCATACCTACACAGAGTACACCTTAAAAGGCGGCCCAACACACGCAGTGAGCTGCGGGTAATACCAGAACCTCTTTGACCAGAACCTGTGCAGTAAAGCAGTTCCGTCGAGGCCGGAGCGGACTGCGTCAGGGCGGCCCTGTGCCGCCGAAAGGTTGGGTTTGGTGGGACTTGGCATAAGCCGACGCGACAGCGAACCATGAAGCGCATGCGTCGCAAGCTGTTGCTGCAGCCGTGCCGGGCAATGCCATCAGCCGGGCCAGGCTTCCGGCAGCCGCGCCGCGAGCCACCGAGCTAGTGCGGCGTTCACCGCCGCCGGCTTCTCCTGCGCCATCCAGTGGCCAGACTGCACCACCACCTCTGTTAGATCGGCGCAGTCGCGCCGCATCGGCTCCGCGAGGCGCGAGCCTATTGTGTCGCAAGTATAGTCATACGCCCCATGCAGGAAGAGTACGGGCATCGCCAGTCGCCCACCATCCGGCGCACGCTTCGCGTAGTCGATATTGCGAGCGTGATTGCGGTACCAGGCATCCGGTCCGGAGAAGCCATTCCGGGCGAGCGCAGCGGCGTAGTGAGAGAGTGATTCCGCATCCAGCACCGCGGGATCCATCGGCACGTCCGGAGCCCTGTCGGCCCCGCCAAACCAGCCACCATCGGCTCGGATAGTCGCGGTGCGGGAGGGCTTGCCGCGTGCCCCTGGATTGCCGGCGCGGAACAGGGATCGGATGGTGGCCGAGGTGTCCGCCTCGAATACCGCCGAGGCACGTTCGAACTGGTCTTCATAGAAGACTTGATAGTCCCACTGGCCGGCGGCGAAGCGGTCCTCAGGGTAGAGGCTCCGGTCCACCAAAGGAATCAGGTTTGGCAGCGCGAAGCCTTGCGCGATGTAGGGCACGCAGAGGTTGGCGACGCCGACGACCCGATCCTTGTGGTGGGCGGCCAGGCTCCAAACCACCGGGGAACCCCAGTCATGCCCGACCCAGATGGCGCGCTCGCGCCCGAGCCCATCCAGAAGGTCCAGCATGTCCTGCGCAATGGCCTCGAGGGCGTAGTCCTCGATCCGGCCAGGGACGGAGGAACGGCCATAGCCCCGCATGTCAGGCGCGACGCAGCAGAAACCAAGGTTGGCGAAGCAGCGCAGCTGGTGCCGCCAGCTGATGGCCAGTTCCGGCCAGCCATGAACGAAGATGATCAGCGGCGCGTCCTGCGGACCGCAGTCGAGGTACGCTGTGGTGTGTCGTGGGCGCCTTACGACGCCTTCCAGCAGTGGATAGATCATGCCGGCAGCTTATCCCTGTCCTGGATTAGCGCTATCTCAGCACATATGGCCAAGGGGTCAGCAAGAGTTTTGCGTCCCGTCGGTTTTACGGTGGATGCTGGCGAGAGCGTCATGGATAGTCTGGCCCACTTATACCGAATCCCGTTGACCAGAACCTATGCGGGGCGGCCGCGCCCGCAAGCTTATCGGCGCCCGCCCCCGCGCGTCGTCATCGTCTATGGCTTGCCGTTGCCTCTGACGCGCGGACGAGGCGAGCGGGACAGCAGGAACAGGACGCCCAGCACCAATGTCACCGGAACCCAGACCGGCAGCAGTACCGGGGCGAGGTATATCGGCATGATGAGCCACTCGCTGTCAGCACCAGGACCCGACACCAGAAAGCCGAAGAGCGCCCAAACGATAAGCACGGCATAGAAGCCCTGCCAGGCCCAGAACAGCCCGCGGATCCAGCGCCCATAACGCGGCGTAATGGCCGCGGGCTCTCCACCTACATTCGATTCCGCCATGGTCGCCTCCGGCAGCTTCCCAACACAGTGCCCACGGGCCTGCCGATCAGGTCCATGAGTTCTGATCAGAAGGATCTGGTGTTATACCGAATCTCGCTGGTCAGAACCCATCTGGCCAGAACCCATGTAGAAGAGCGGCTCGGTTGAGGCCGAAGCAGGCCGCGCCGGGGCGGTCCTCCGCCGCCGATAGGTTCGGGTCAACAGGACTTGGTTTAAGCGGTAAACTTACTCATTCAGATCAATGTTGTCGCTTTAGCCGGTATGTCACAGCTTGGCTGTCGTGTGTGGTAATCGGAGTTACCGTGCGAGGCGTGACTGCAGCAAAGTAGTTTCAGCGTCGATGATGCGGCCATCTTACGTCAGGCGCACCTCGAGCACGTCCACAAGCCACGCGTCTCTCGTGCTCGTTCGACGAGGTACCCGCAGCGGATGCAGTTGGCACCGTTTTCATCCGCAGCGAATGGGTCAGCAAAACGCCGCCTCGTCACTTTGAGACCATTTGACGCTACGTCATCCTGCTCGTGGTGTTTGATGGCTGCGGTGCCGCTCGAGACCTGAGCAAGCCCCTCGCCCGTCAGGGATGCCTGCTGCGCTGACGGCTCCCATGCTGGCATCACATGCACGGTTGGTGGCGTGGGCTCGGGCACCGCCGGTTGCGCTTCTGAAAATAAAGCAGGCGAAGCCACCCTGGCGCGAAACCCATCAGGCCAGCTTTCCGCATGGGCATCGCGTCGCACTGGATGCGGCTGACTTCTCAGCGGTCTCGGTGCCGCATGCGCGACATGCACGACTTCAACGACCCGGTTAGCCACAGTGCCAGAGCGGTTTTTACGAGGCGCCGTGACAATGTGACGAGTTTCGCTGGAAGTTGTCGCCCGGTTGGAACGGCGTGAGAAAACACGATCTGCTTCTGACATACATGTCCATTATTGATGGTGGCCGCCTTTCACAGCGGACAGATAACGACGCTGCACTAATTAGTGCCGTTACCAAGTTTTTATACTCACAAATCTATTACCGCAGCCGTCAGATCAACGTTGGAACTGATCTTTGGATGCAGCTTATGTGGCGACTTTAACACAACCCATGCTTTCGGGCCGTGCAGGCTTCGCAGTAACTGCAGAGTTTATTACCCTTCCAGTCGCGCGTGACGTTCTCTCGTCGCGGCATGCGAACCTTGCAGACGGGCCGGCAGTAGATGCCGGTTGTCCGGACGCCGACGAAAAAGAGGCCGTCGAACAACGGGTCTCGCCTGATCATCGCCTCCTCGCAGGTTTTCGCATCGAGCATGGGCTGAGCCTAGTAGAGGGAAGCCGCCCTGGGGGAGAGGGCGTGGCATGATCACGTCCGAAAGCGACCGGTCCCCCTCCCCTCCCCCACTCAGCAGACCGCTTTCAATGACCCAGGCAGGAGCAGGCGCCGGCGTTTATCAGTGCTAGGCCCTCAGCCGGCGCGGCGCAGTGGCTCGCCGAATTCCAGGACATTGCCCTCCATGTCTTTCACGAAGCCGACGCGCCGCCGGAAGGGGGTGCCGTCGAGGTCATAGGTTTCCGCCCGCACGAAGGTGAGCACGCCTGCGGTGGCCAAGCCGTCCAGCACCACGTCGACATCCTCCACACGGAAGCAGAGGTGGCCATAGCCGGTACGCGCGAAGTGCTCGGGAAAGCTCATCGCCTCCGGCAGGCCGATCCCGCTGGCATCGGCCTCGACGAGCTCCAGCATCGTGTCGTTCAGGCGCAGGTAGGCGAGCCGCTTGCCGTTCAGCGCGGCGACGCGCCACGCCACCTCGACCCGGAATCCGAGCCTCGCTTGGTACCAGGCCAGCGCGGCCTCGAAGTCCCGCACGTTGAGCGAGACGTGGTCGAAGCGCATGCCCGCGGCGGCAACGGGCGTCGCGTCCGCGGTTGGCGGGAGGCCGAGCCCGACGAAGGCGGTGGCGGTGGCGGTGGCGGTGGCGGAGAGCAGGTTGCGACGGTCCATGATGGCGATCCTTTTGCGTGGGATAGGGTCAGGCGTCCGCCAGGGCGCGCAGGTTCTCCTCGAGATGCGCGATGCTGGTCGTGCCGGGGATGACAATCACGTTCGGCGAGCGGGCCAGCAGCCAGCGCAGCGCCGCGGCGGGATCGAGCCGTGCGCCACGCTGCATCGGATGCGCGCCGAGCGGGCCATAAGGGATGAAGGCGATGCCCTTGCTCGCCGTGTAGTCCACCAGCGCCTCGCTCTCGCGCTCCTCGGCGTTGAGGCGGTTCTGGACGGATGCGATGGGGCCGACGGCCAGCGCGCGGTCGAGCTCCTCGCGGGTGACGTTGGAGAGGCCGATGTGGCGGACCTTGCCAGCCCGGCGAGCGGCGTCCAGCGCGGCGACGCTTCGCTCGATCGGCGTCTTCGGATCCACCCGGTGGAGCTGGAACAGGTCGATCCGGTCCACGCGGAGCCGGGCGCGCGCCTCATCCACTTGGCGGGCGAGGGTGTCAGGGGAGCCGTCGACGACGATCTCGGTCGGGCCGCGCTTGTCCACACCGCCCTTCGTCGCAATCACGACCCCCTCCAGGTAGGGGTGCAGCGCCTCGGCGATCAGCGCCTCATTGTGCCCGGGGCCGTAGGCACGGGCGGTATCGAAGAGGCGGATGCCGAGCTCGGCTGCCCGGGCGCAGCAAGGCCTTGCCCCCCTCCTAATCCGCAAAGGGGCCGAAATTGCCAGGCTGGCCGGTGAGGCGCATGGCGCCGAAGCCGAGGCGGGGGACGACGAGATCGCCACCGATGGCGAAGGTGCTGGTCATGATTGTCGGCTCCTGCGGGCGGGGGGTCAGGCGGTGAGCCGCTCGACAAGGGCGCGCACGCGAGGCGCGACCACTGTCACGGCGGGGAAGGCGAAGGACCAGGCCAGGGCGTAGGCGTGCAGCCAGCGCCCGACGAAGCCGGTCTCGAGGCCGGTGTTGACCGCGGTGATCGCGGCGGCGAGGACGCCGGACAGGCTGATCGACAGGAAAAAGGCGAAGAGCACCGGCGCGTAGCGGCGCGGGATCCTGGGCAGCGCTGGAAGGTAGAGGGCGAGGGACACTGGCATGGGCTCCGGGGGGTTGCGGTGCCCGGCAATCTGCCGCTCAGGGCAGATCGAAAGAATTCTCGTCAGATCGACAGCACTCTTTGATGTGGCTAAAGAATGGAGCCGTGCCGACCGATCTCCGCCTCGTTGCGACTTTCGTCGAGGTCGCCCGCCGCCTCTCCTTCTCAGGCGCCGCCCGCGCGCTCGGCCTGACGCCCGGGTCGGTGAGCCTCAATATCCGACATCTGGAGGAGCAGCTCGGCGCCCGGCTGCTGACCCGCACCACACGGCAGGTCCGGCTAACGCCAGAAGGCGAGCGCTATCTCGCCCGCTGCGGCCCGGCCCTGGAAGCCTTGGCTGAGGCCGATGGCGCGGTACGTGAGGAGCGGGAGGCGCTCACCGGCCAACTGCGGATCAGCAGCACGACCGCCTTCGGCCGGACCCACCTCCTGCCGGTGATTGCTGACTTCTCCGCTGCCCATCCCAACCTCGAGGTAGAGCTGTCGCTCTCCGACCAGTTCGTGGACCTCGTGGCGGAGGGCTTCGACTTGGCGATCCGGGGCGGCGTGCTGCCGGTCAACGAGTATGTCTCGCGGCTCATCCTCCCGGTGACCATGCTGGTCTGCGCCTCGCCGGGCTACGCGGCGCGCCATGGGCTGCCATGCACACTGGACGAGATCGATACCCACCGGCTAATCGGCATGCGCAGCAACCCCTCACAGGAGGTCTTCGCCTGGGAGTTTGCCGGCGAGGGTGGCGTGCAGCGGCGGCCGATTGTCCCTGCCTTCGTGGTGAACGACCCGGAGGGGGTGGCGCTCGCCGCCGCGGCCGGCATGGGCCTAGGTCAGGTTGGCTCGAACATCGTCTTGCCGAAGGTTGCCGCTGGGTCGCTGGTGCTCGCGCTCACGGAGCGGGCGGTGCGCTCACGCGGGCTCTACGCCGTCTATCCCTCGCGCCGCTTCGTGCCACGGCGGCTTACCGCCTTTGTGGCCACCGCCGTAGAGACCTTCGCGCAGCGGCCAGATCTCGTCTGGACATACTGACCGACTGTCTGCATGCCTTTTTCAATCCGTGGAATGGATCTTTGACGGTCCGTGACAAAGGGCAGGGGTGGACGGCGTTAGAGCCGTGATGTCATATACGACATCATGATTCTAAGGGTCGTCTTGGATACCGATGTCATGGTTGCCGGCTTCGTCAGTAGCTCGGGCGCGTCCCGCCAGCTCCTGCTCGCGGCGCTCGACGAGGAGTTGCGCCTCCTTCTGTCGACGCCGCTGATCCTCGAGTACGAGGCCGTCCTTACGCGCGCCTCCGTACTGGAGATGGCGAGCATCTCGGCCGAGGAGGTGCTGGCGGTGCTCGACGAGGTCGCTGGCGTCTGTGTGCCCGTGGCGTTCGACTTTCGCATCCGCCCAGGCGCGCGCGACCCGGACGACGACTTGGTGCTGGAGACGGCGGTGAACGGCGGCGCCGACGTCATCGTAACGTTCAACCTGGCCGACCTGCGCGACGGCGCGGCGCGGTTCGGCATCCCGGTCGAGCGACCGGCCAACGTGCTGAGGAGGATGAGGGGATGAGCAGTTTCCCGCTGCGGCTGCCCGACGACCTGAAGGAGCGTGCGGCCGCGCAGGCCGAGGCCGCAGGTGTGAGCCTGAACCAGTACATTGCCACTGCGATCGCCGCGCGCGTCGGCGCGCAGGCTGAGGCGGAGCGCTACTTTGCCGCGCGCGCTGCGCGAGCGCAGCCGGGTCGTGCGCGGGAGATTCTGGGACGGGCGGGGCACGGCAAGGCGCCGACGGAAGGCGACGAGGTCGGGAGTTAGCGGCACACCATAGGCGATGGCAGTTACCGCGCAGGAAGTGGTTTGCTGACAGATAACAGTGCTTCTCAAGATGCTTAAAGCCGCCCGCGAGTAACCGGGGCAAATCCGCGGGCGCGGCTGGCTGGTCAGACGGGGGCTG
>NZ_JCACHU010000054.1:0-7361 GCF_059504005.1 Belnapia sp.
CGCGTGCTCCCCAGCGCCGTCCAGCACCAGCCGGACCGCCCGCTCCCGCACCTCCAGCGAGTAGCTCGCCGCCGTCCTCTTTCTCGTTGTCATGGCTCCATCCTCTCAAGAGTTGGAGCCTCCGGGGAAGCCGGGGCGGTTCAGCTCCAGCCCAACCCCGCCAGCCTGCACAAGCGTCTCCAAAGTAGGGCTATCCATGGCTTTTCACTACCGAACCAGAGGAGTAGACGGCCGCCCTCGCCTGCCGATACCCTGTCCGCAACGGGGACGACACCCGCGGGCGGAGACGTGCATGCGACCGATCATCGGACGTCGCCAGACCATGGGCCTGGCCGCGGGAATGCTAGCCGGGGTCGCGCTGCCGGCGCGAGCCATCCCTACGGCCGACGTGCCGGCGCCGCGCCTCGCCCCGGAGCAGGGCGCCAGGCTCAGGGTGCTCCGACCTGCGAAGTACATCGACCCCGATGAGGCAATCTTCAACCGGAACACCCGCCGCTTCACCGAGCAGACCGGCATTGAGGTGCGGATCGACTACGTGAACTGGCCGGACATGCCGGTGCAGGTCGCCGTCGCCTTCAACACCGGCAAGGGCGCCGACGTGCTGATCGGCTTTGGCGCCGATGCCCATATCTACGCCGATAAGCTGCTGGAGGTGACCGACCTCGCTGAGTATCTCGGCGCGAAGTACGGGGGTTGGTACGACTTGGCGAAGGTCTATGGCCAGCGCTGGCAGAGCAGTGCCTGGCTCGGCCTGCCGATGGGCGGCACCACCGGCCCCGCCGTGTACCGCCGCTCTTGGGTGAAGGAGGCCGGGTTCGACGGCATCCCGAACGATCTCGGCGAGTTCCTTCGCCTCTGCCGGGCGCTGAAGCGCACCGGCCATCCCTGCGGCTTCCCGCTGAGCCATGCCCCCGGCGACGCGCCTGGCTATGCTAACTGGCTGCTCTGGTCGCACGGCGGGCGGCTGGTGGATGAAGCCGGCAAGATCGCCCTCGATGCGCCTGAAACGCTGCGAGCGCTCGACTATGCCCGCGCCATGCAGGAGACGATGATCCCGGGCACCATGGGCTGGAGCGGCGTCAGCAACAACCGAGCCTTCATCGGCGGCGAGATTGGCCTCACCCAGAACGGCGTCTCCGTCTACTACTCGCTGAAGACCTCGGCGGATGCGGCGCAGAACGCGCTGGCGGCCGACACCGAGCATGCCGAGATGCCCCATGGCGCAGCGGGCAAGGCGCCGGAGACGGCGCTGACCCTAGTCGGCATGGTGCCGCGCCACACCTCGGCGCCGAATGCGGCCAAGGCCTATCTGCGCTTCATGATGGAGGCCGAACAGTACGACCCCTGGCTGACCGGCTGCCTCGGCTATTGGTCGCAGCCGCTGAGGGCCTATGGCGAGAGCGCGGTCTGGTCGTCCGACCCGAAGCTCGCCGTCTACCGCGACGCCATGGATACGCCTTTCTACGAGGGTTATGCCGGCCCGATCACCCCGGCCGCCGGGGCCGTCGCGGAGAACTGGGTACTGGTCGATATGTTCGCCCGCGTCGCCACCGGCGAGGCCCGCCCAGCAGACAGTCTGCGCGACGCGCTGCGCGCCGCGCGCCGCTGGTATCGTTGAGGGAGGAACCGATGCTCACGGATGCCCAAAAGCGCGAGTACGATGAGGTTGGCGCTATCGTCGTTCCCGACATCCTCTCCGCGGCGGAGGTTGCCGAGCTGCGCCGGGTGACGGACGGCTTCGTCGAGCGCGCCCGAGGTGTCGCCACCCATGACGCCATCTACGACCTTGAGGACAGCCACTCACCCGCCATGCCGCGGGTGCGGCGGATCAAGTCGCCCCACCTGCACCATCCGGCCTATGCAGCCCTTGTCCGGCACCCGCGCATCCTCGCCGTGCTGCAGTCGCTTTGGGGCCCCGACATCCGTTTCGACACGGCGAAGCTGAACATGAAGTCGGCGGGCTTCGGCGCCGCGGTGGAGTGGCACCAGGACTGGGCCTTCTATCCGCACACCAACGACGACCTCGCCGCCGTCGGCGTGATGATGGACGACATGGAGCCGGAGAACGGCCCCCTTCTCGTCATCCCCGGTAGCCACAAAGGCCCGGTCTTCGACCACCATGCGGACGGTCGCTTCTGCGGCGCCATGGATCCGGCCAACCAGGACGTGGACTACACGAAGGCCGTCGCCCTGACGGGCCGCGCCGGCTCGATCACCGTGCATCACGTCCGCGCGGTGCACGGCTCGGCGCCCAATACCTCGAACAAGGAGCGCCGGCTGTTGCTCTTCCAGTTCCGCGCTGCCGATGCCTGGCCGCTGCTCGGCTTCCCCGAGGGGCTCGAGGCCTATGACGCGCTGATGGCCGCCGGCCAATCGAGCCTGGCGCCGCGCCTGGCTGATGTCCCAGTCCGCCTGCCCTTGCCGCCGGCTGACAAACAGGGCTCTATCTACGAGAACCAGAAGGGGCTGAAGCGCAAGTTCTTCGAGGCGACGGCGGCGCAATAGGTGCAAACGGCTCATGTGATCGTCGACGCCAGCTCGGCCGGAAGGATGCCATCCAACCGGCTGTCTGAGGTTCAAGCGCATCTCGTCATAATGGGCCGCATCTCCTGATGGGAGGAGATGGATCCGCTGGTTTTAGGAAGCGGGACACGGACTTCACTTCCTCGGCCTAAGTGACTTCGGGATCGGCCAGAGGCCGCGGCGAGGACGCTGCCCCCGGCCACACGGGGAAGACGCTCAAAGCTTGGCTGTGCATTTCGATAGGCGGATACTGCCTCTGCATGAGCGACGCGGAACAGAAGGCCGTGAAGTCGCGGCCCAACAGGTTCGGCGCCATAGGATAGGCGTGCGCGCTGTCGGTGGTGCGGCGGAACCGCCGCCGGCGCCTGGCCGACAGGCCCATGTCACGCATCAGGTGCGCCACCCGCTTGCGGCCGACCCGCCGGCCGTGGGCGCGGAGCGCGGCATGCACGCGCGGGCTGCCGTAGCGACCCTGGCTGTCCTCGTGAGCGGCGCGGATCTCGGCCGCCACCGCCCGGTCCTCGACGGCTCGCGCGCGCTCCGACCGGCTGACCCAGGCGTAGTAGCCGCTGCGCCTCACGCCCAACACCTCGCACATGACCTGGACGGGGAAGGCGGTGACGTGCTCGCGGATGAAGGCATAGCTCACCTCCGGCCCGCTGCCTTGCCGAAGATGAGCGCAGCTTTTCCCAAGATGTCGCGCTCCATCCGGACGCCATCCAGCTCACGCCGCAGCCGCCCGATCTCCGCCGCCTGATCGGCCGGGTTCGGGCCGACGCGGCGCGCCGGCGCCGCCTGCGCCTTGGGGGGCGTCAGCGCCGGCGCACCGTTCCCCACCGGCCCGCGCCCCTCCGCCCAGCGCAGCCAGCCCCGCACCAGGCGATCCGGTAGGCCCAACTCGGCCGCGACCCGCGATACAGCTCGCCCACCCCGCACCGCGGCGGCCGCCTCCAACTTGAATGCGTCCGGAAAGGTCCGCCGCCGTTTGCCATTCTCCGTCATAAACACCTCCCAGGCTCCTCAGCCTATCAGGGGTGTCCGCTTAAACGGGGCAGGGCCACTCGCCAGCTTCGCCCAGGCCTGCACATAGACAGCGCCAGGGTCCGCCCCCGTTGCCCGTGGTGCGGGTGCGGCCATTCACCATCTAGGCCGGCGCGGCGGCAGGCTGCGTAGACCAGCCGGCCGGCATAGGTGAAGGGCATCCACTCGAAGCCGGGCGGGAGAAGCTCCGCCGCCGCCTTGTCGCTCGTGCAGGGCAGGACCGGGCCGAAGCGGCCGAGCGCGTCATGCATCGTTCGGTTTGCCTCGGCGCTTCCGGCGGGCACTGGCCGAGCCGGTTGGCGATGCGGAGGAGCCGGACATAGCGGCTCATCTCAGCCCCTGCCCGCCGCCGTCCTTGAAGGTGTCGTTGCCGAAGCCGCGAGCCTGCGCGCGACTGGCTCCCCACACGCTCTGCAGCGCCAGTGCTGGTCGTCGCCGCTCTGGTCCGCATAGCGGGCGCCGCATCTTAGGCAGACGATCACCAGCGCGGGCCTGGGCTTCGGTTGGCGCATCCACATCACCTCGCCTTCGGCACCAGTCGCGTATGGCTCGGTGGGCGCCGCTACCGAGCCACAGGTCGGCTAACGGGATGCCGGCTGTGGTGGAGCATCACCACGACGCAGATGCTACGAATTGCAGGTGATCTCAACCGGTGTTGTTGTAGGAAGGCAGTGGGAGAGACCGGTCTGCCCTTCGGGATCGGATAGAAAATCATGATTGGCCTTGCGCCTCTAGTCGGAACTTATGCAGCGGCACGCCGGCTGCGACGGGCGGTGACGAAAGCTGCCATGGCGGTGGTGCTCGGAGCCACGGCGGCCGCGGCCGAGGAGGTGGCCACCATCCATCTCAGGATCGCAGGCGGCCTCGGCGGGGTCGCTCAGTATCTAGAATACGAGATGCCCTTTTGGACGAAGGAGGTGCCCCGCCTCACGAATGGTCAGGTCCAGGCGGAGATCGCCCCTTTCGATCGCAGCGGCATTCGTGGGGCTGACATGCTCGGGCTCCTGCGGCTGGGCGTTGTGCCCTTCGGCACCATCAGCCTGGCTGTCGCCGCAAGTGAAGAACCGGAGTTGAGCGCCATGGACCTGCCGGCGCTCAACCCCGATACGGCGACCCTGCATCAGTCACTGGATCTGCTGCGGCCGCGGTTGGGGACGCTCCTGCGGGAGCGGTACAATGTGCAGCTGCTGGCGATCTATACCTACCCAGCGCAGGTGCTGTTCTGCCGCGAACCCTTCACCGACCTTTCTGACCTTGCGGGTCGGCGGATCAGGGTTTCCTCCGTTGGGCAAAGCGAGTTGCTCGAAGCGCTCGGTGCCGTTCCGGTCGTTATCCCCTTCGCCCAGATCGTCAGCGCTTTCAACCAGCGCACCGTGGAATGCGCGATTACCGGCAGCTTGTCAGGCAATGCGCTCGGGCTACAGACCATGACCTCCACCATGTCGCGGCAAGCGATCAACTGGGGGGTCTCCTTTTTCGGCGCCAACATCAGCGCCTGGACCGCGTTGCCAGCAGAGGTGAGGACTCAAATCCAGCAGGGTCTGACGACCTTGGAAGCCAGGATCTGGCAGGCTGCCGAGCAGGAGACCGAGGAAGGCTTCGCCTGCAATGCGGGCCTGCCCCGCTGCACCAAGGGCAAGCCCGGCCACATGGTGGTTCTGGACGATACGCCAGAGGACCAGCAGCGTCGTGCCCGGCTGTTACGCAGCGTCGTGCTGCCGAAATGGATCCAGCGCTGTGGCGACGAATGCGCTGAGATTTGGAACCGTTACATGGCTTTAGCACGGGGCATTAGGGCGCCAGCAAACTAGCCCTGGCTCAGGGCGCCTCACAGCCCTCACCCCTTTGGCTTCCGCACCAGCCGTATGTAGCTCGGCAACCGCTCCTCATCGAGCCACAAGTCGACAAGCGGCGTGATGGTCCCCGCCACCCCGTGGCAGATGTTGTCGAGCGGGGCGGTCGAACCGGACTTATCGCATGTGTGGATGCCCCCTGCGGGTCAAGGCGAATCCGCAGCGTTGGCATTGAGAGCACGGGTGCGGTCATGTGTGCGGCCTCTGATGCGGCCGGTCTGGCCGCGGGCCCTGATGAGCTGCGCGGAACGAGGGGCAATCAGGTGAACGCGCTTCGGGGGCGCACTGCGATAAACGGCCTCTCTCGTCACCGGCTCACCGGTCTCTCGCTGTCATCGTCGCTTCAGCACCTTGCCCCTCGCCGGGCGCGGCGCCCGGCGAGCTCGGACGCGGCCGCTTAGGCGGTCGCGGCTGTGGTGTAGGTCCCTCCTCGGGCCAGCAGGGCCCAGGCGATGCGGGCCATCTTGCTGGCCAGCGCCACAGCCGCGACCTTGAAGGGTCGCCGCGCCAGCAGGCGCGTGGCCCAGTCCGCGGCCTCCGGGCTGCGCCGGGCATAGCGCAGGCGGCTCGTGGCGCCGAGGACCAGTAGCCGGCGCAGCATGGAGTTGCCCTGCCGGGAGATCCGGCCCAGGCGCTCCTTGCCGCCGCTCGAGTGCGGCTTCGGGGTCAGGCCAAGCGAGGCCGCGAAGTGCCGCGCCGAGGCGAAACCGTGCGGATTGGGCCCCAGCGCGGCCAGGGCTGTCGCACCGATCGCCCCGATACCGGGGATGCTGGCCAGCCGCCGAGCCGTCTCGTCCTCACGGGCATGGCGGACCATGCGGCTGTCGAGCCGCTCGATGCGTCCTTCCAAGGCCTCGATCTGCGCCACCAGCTCTCCCAGCGCCTCGCGTGCCAAGTGGGGCAGCCGGGCATCGTCGCCATCGCGCACCACCGCGATCAGCTCGGCGAGCTTGCGCCCCTGCGCCGCTACGATGCCGTACTCGGCGAGATGGGAGCGCAATGCGTTGACGGTCTGGGTGCGCTGGCGCACCAGCATGTCGCGGACCTTCAGCTCCACCAGGCTCGCCTGCTGCGCCTCGGTCTTGGCCGGCACAAAGCGCATGGTCGGGCGCGTCACCGCCTCGCAGATCGCCTCGGCGTCCACCGCGTCGGTCTTGCCGCGCTTAACGTAGGGTTTCACGTAAGCCGGCGGCATGAGCCGCACGGTGTGGCCGAGGCGGGTGAGCTCGCGCGCCCAGTGGTGCGCCCCGCCGCAAGCCTCCATGCCAACCAGCGTGGGCGGCAGGGCCGCGAAGAACTCCAGCAGGGCTGACCGGCGGAGCTTCCGCCGCAGCACCACCCCGCCTGCCGCATTGACCCCATGCACCTGGAAAACGCTCTTGGCCAGGTCGAGGCCGATCGTCGTAATCTCCTCCATCGATGCCTCCTCTCCCTCGTGGTGGGGCTCAGCGCCAACCACGCTATGGCACCTCGATGCCGCAGAGCAGGGGGCATCCAACCCATCAAGGGAGCGGGGCTTGCCGCATTCGCCCTGTGCCACGTCCACGCCATGCGGCCGGAGCAGATCTTGGCCGACGCCGCGCCTCGCCTGCGCCCGGAGCAGAAACTCCGCATTGTCCTGAACACGATCAACAGCGCCATGGCCGATGGTGAGACGGAGCAGGGCGAGCGGCCGCTGGCCTTGGGCCGCTCGCATCGCACCCCATCACCTCCAGACATGGGTCAGCCCCTTGTCACTGAGTGCGCGCAGCTGACGCCGCCACGTTCATCTCCGCCAACCGCGCCGTCGCAGCCTTGGCGATGGCGGCGAACTGCCAGGCGATCTCCTCCAGCGGCATGTTGGGATAGGCGTCGTAGCAGATCCGAACATAGGCCCGCATCGCGCGCTGTAGCACGGTCGCCTGCTCCTTCGCGGCTAACCCCGCCAGTGTGCCGGCCAGCAAG
>NZ_JCACHU010000055.1:0-37302 GCF_059504005.1 Belnapia sp.
TGCCGAACAGATTCGCCGATATCAGGCCCGTTGGGAATCCGACAGGCTGCTAGGCCTTCCGCCGCCGGCGCCGGAGCAGCATCCCCCGGACCTCCCCGAGGTTCACCGCCTTCAGCAGGTGCGCTGCCACGAAATAGGCGACGCAGCCGGAGAGGATGAGCGCCGCCAGCGCCGCGAAGCGGAAGCCCGGCCCCGCCGGGAAGAGCAGCCATTCCATCCCCCAGAGCACCGCCCCCATCGCTGCCGAGGCCGCCACCAGCCGGGGCGCCCTCCGCCGCAGCCGCCGGTCGGGCAGGAAGTGCCCGCGCCGCCACAGCAGCCCGCCCAGCGCCAGGGCGTTGAACCAGGCCGACAGCGCCGTCGCCAGCGCCACGCCCACATGGCTGAGCCACTGAGTGAGGACCAGGTTCAGCGCGAGATTGAGCGCGACGGCAGCGAACCCCACCTTCACCGGCGTCGCCGTGTCGCCGCGGGCGAAGAAGCCCGGCGCGAAGATCTTCACCAGCACATAGGCCGGCAGGCCGATGGCATAGGCCGCGAGCGCCGCCGCCGTCGCCTCCGCCTCGGCCAGGCCGAAGACGCCACGCTGGAACAGCACGATGACGATCGGCCCCGCCGCCACCGCCTGCCCGACGGCGGCCGGCAGGCAGAGCAGCAGCGACAGCTCCGCCGCCCGGTTCATCGTCCGGTGCGCGGAGAGGCTCTCGCCCGACCGCACCTGGCGCGACAGCAGCGGCAGCATCGCCGTCCCCACCGCCGCGCCGATGACGCCGAGCGGTAGCTGCCCCACCCGGTCGGCATAGTAGAGGTAGGACACCGCCCCCGCCGGCAGGAAGCTGGCGATGATGACGTCGACCGCGAGGTTGAGCTGGGTGACGCCCGCCCCGATGATCCCGGGGATCATCCGCCGCAGCACCTGCCGCACTTCGGGCGCCAGGCTCGGCAGCCGGAGGAAATGCAGCGCCATCCCCGCCCGCGCGCAGGCCCAGAGCACGAGGCCGAGCTGCACCGCCCCCGACACCGTCACGCCCCAGGCCAGCGCATGCGCCGGCGTCGCCACATAGGGCGTCAGCACCAGCAGCGAGGCCATGGAGAGCAGGTTGAAGAAGATCGGCGCCGCCGCCGCCGCCGCGAAGCGGTCGAGCCCGTTCAGCACGCCCGAGACCAGCGCGGTGAGGCAGATCAGCAGCAGGTAGGGAAAGGTGATCCGCGTCAGCTCGATGGCGAGCTGGAATTTCGCCGGATCGTCCGAGAAGCCCGGCGCCAGCACCTGCATGAGCTGCGGCATGGTGATCAGCCCGATCACCACCAGCAGCGTCAGCCAGAGCGTCATCAGCGCCGCCATCCGCTCGGCGAGCTGCTGCGCCACGCGCGGCCCCTGCACCGCCAGCGTCCCCGCGAAGGCCGGCACGAAGGCCGCGTTGAAGGCCCCTTCCCCGAACAGCCGCCGGAACAGGTTCGGCAGCTTCAGCGCGACGAAGAAGCAATCCGCTATCGGCCCGGCGCCGAGCCGGGCGGCGATGAACATATCCCGCGCGAAGCCGAGGACGCGGCTGGCCATGGTCCAGCCGCCAACGGTGAGGACGCCTTTGAGCATGGCGCGCCCTCTAGCCTGTATTCATCCCGGGGGCGAGGCTTGTGCGGCCTCCGTGATCCATCGCGCGAAGGTATCGAAGGCCAGTTCCCCTGCGCGGAAGGGTTGATGCACCAGGAACCATCCGCCCCCCTTGGAGACGAAGCGCGGAAAGGGCGCCACCAGCCGCCCCGCCGCCAGGTCGTCGTCGATATAGGGCCGGATCCCCATGGCGACGCCGACCCCATCCGCCGCCGCCTGCAGCGCATGCCCGTAGAAGTCGAATTGCGGCCCGCCGGCCACGACCCCCGCCACTCCCGCCGCCGCCAGCCAGCGCGGCCAGTCCTCCGGCGCATGGGCGACGCGCAGCAGGCTCTCGCCGCCGAGCTCCTCCACCCGCCGGAGCCGCCGCGCGATCCCCGGCGCGCAGACCGGCGTGAGGTCGGCGGCGAAGAGCGGCTGCGCCACCAGCCCCGGCCATTGCCCGTCGCCGAGCCGGATGCCGCAGGTCCAGTCCTCGGCGAAGGGCACCCCGGCCCCGCCGGTGGTGATCCGCACCTCGATCCTCGGCTCCCGCCGCTGCCAGTCGGCCAGGCGCGGGATCAGCCAGCGGATGGCGAAGGTCGGCCCGACGCCGAGCGTCAGCACCCGCCGCCCGCCCATCGCCGCCACCTCCTCAGTAAGGCCGGCGAGGCTGTCGAGCAGCGCCGTCAGCCCCGTGCGGTAGCGCGCCCCCGCCGCCGTCAGGCTCAGCCGGTTCGCCCGCCGCTCGAACAGCGGGACGCCCAGCCGCGCCTCCAGCAGCTTCACCATGCGGCTGATCGCGGCCGGGCTGACATGCAGCTCCTCCGCCGCCGCGGCGAAGCTCCCCGTCCGCCCCGCCGCCTCGAAGGCGCGGACCCCGTTGAGGAAGGGCAGGCGGCGCATGGCGGCGAGGCTCAACTTTCCTGAGGCTCAGCATAGCATATCTCGGTTTGTGACGCGGCCTCAACGGGCGCATCCCTGCGCGTCATGGCGCCGCTCACTCTCCTCCTGCTCTGCTGCGTGATGCTCGGCACCGCCTTCCTCTCCGGCATCTTCGGCATGGCGGGCGGGCTGGTGCTGATCGGCGTGCTGCTCGCCCTCCTCCCCCTGCCGGAGGCGATGGCGCTGCACGCCGTGACGCAGATGGCCTCCAACGGCTGGCGCGGCTTCCTCTGGCGGCAGCACATCCTCTGGCGCCCCCTGGCCGCGGTCGGCGCCGGCTTCGCCCTCGCCCTGCTGCTCTGGAGCCTGGTCGGCTGGGTGCCGGACAAGCCGCTGGCGCTGCTCGCCCTCGGCATCACCCCCTTCCTCGTCAGGCTGATGCCCGCGCGGCTGGCGCCGGACCCGCACAACCCCGCCCAGGGCCTCGCCTATGGCACCGTGGCGATGTCGCTGATGCTGCTGACCGGCGTCTCCGGCCCGCTGATCGACCGGTTCTTCCTCGGCGGCGGCCTCGACCGCCGGCAGATCGTGGCGACCAAGGCCGCCGGCCAGATCCTCGGCCATGCGCTGAAGCTCGCCTATTTCAGCGGCCTCGCCAGCCAGACTGCGGGGCTCGACTGGCATGTGGCGCTGGCCGCCGTGCTCTGCTCCATGCTCGGCACGACGCTCGCCCGCCGCATCCTCGAGGCGATGACCGACACCCAGTACCGGCTCTGGACCGGCCGGCTGATCGCCCTCGTCTCCGGCTACTACGTGCTCTACGGCAGCTACCTCCTGGCCCTCACGGAGTGACACCCATGCAGGACGTCATCACCGCGCTGATCCGCGACCTCGTCGCCTCCGTCGCGGCGGCGCCCCGGCCCTACCGCGAGGTGCTGGAGGCTTGGCGCACCTCCTGCCCGCGGCTGACGGTGTGGGAGGATGCGGTGGATGGCGGCTTCGTCGCCCTCGCGCGCGACGCGGCGGGCGAGGTGCAGGTGGTGGCGACGGAGCGGGGTCGCGGCCTGCTTGATTCAAGAACGAAATGAGTGTATAGGAAGGTCGTCAACTGCCAGCCGTGGCGCTGGTGTCCCGATTTCAGTGGCCTGCTTGCCCCTTCCGTACGCGGGCAAGGCCCACGAATCCGCGGGGCAGGACTCTAGGCCGGCTTGAGGCGTTCGGGCCGGATCCGGGGCAGCGGCGGGAAGGTGAGGGCGATCGCCACGGCCCCGAGCCCGACCGCCAGGGAGCTGAGATGCATCCCCGAATAGCTGCCGAACCGGTCCAGGATCCAGCCGCCGACCGCCGGCCCCGCCGCCATGCCGAAGCAGGAGACCATGGTGGCGGCGCCGAACACGGTGCCCATGACGCGGGGGCCGAAATAGTCCCGCGCCAGCACCGCGTAGAGCGGCATCACCCCGCCATAGGCGAGGCCGAAGACCGCGCCAACGGCGTAGAGCTCGCCCAGGCTGCGGGCCGGGACGAAGGCCCCGATCGCCAGCGCCTGCAGCAGCAACCCGCCGATCAGCACTGCCTTGGCACCCAGCCGGTCGGCGAGCACGCCCAGTAGCAGGCGCCCCCCGAGCCCCGCCATGCCCTGCAGGCTGTAGACGCTGACGGCGGCCATGGCGGGCAGGCCGCAGACCATCGCATAGCTCACGACATGGAAGATCGGCCCGGAATGCGCGAGGCAGCAGGCGAAGAAGGTCGCCGCCAGCACCACGAATTGCCGCGTGCCCAGGGCCTCGAGCGCCGTGAAGCCCCTGCCCGCCGGCGCCGCGGCAGCTTGGGCAGCGAGGACCGCCTCCGGCGGGCGGCGCAGCAGCAGCGCGGCCGGCAGCACGACCGCCCAGGCGACGAGCCCGATCACGAGCATCGCGGCGCGCCAGTCATGGCCGGAGAGCAGCCATTGGGCGAAGGGCGCGACGGTCACCGGCGCCATGCCGAGCCCGGCGGAGACGAGGGAGACGGCGAGCGCGCGATGGCGGTCGAACCAGGCGCTGGCCGTCGCCATCATCGGCGCGAAGAAGGCGCCCGCCGCCGCCCCGAGGAACAGGCCGTAGGCGAGCTGGAAGGCCAGCAGGCTCGTGGCCCGGCTGGCCAGCACCAGCCCGGCGCCCAGCAGCACCCCGCCGGCGATGCCGACGATCCGCGGGCCGTGGCGGTCGCTGACCCAGCCCCAGCCGAAGGCGCCGGCACCCATGGCGAGGAAGGCCACCGTCATCGAGGCGGAGAGGCCGGCGCGCGACCAGCCCGTCTCGTCGGCGATGGGGCCGAGGAAGACGGCGAGGGAGAACATGGACCCCATGCTGATGCAGCCCATCAGCGCCCCGGCGGCAACGACGACCCAGCCATAATGACGTTTCAACCGCGTCGCCCCCAGGGTCCGTGCCGGCCTGCTCCGGACCTCGCTGCCGTCCGCATCGTGCTCGGATCCGGGCTGCCGCGCAAACAACCGTGTCCGACGCGCGCCGGTTCCCGCCCGTGGCGAAGGCCCAGGGCCTGTCCGGAGACCGTCCCTAAAGCCCTAAAGCCCTCAAATTGCCGCAGCAAGAGGAATGATCGCAAAGGCTTGGCCGCACCCGCCCTCAAACCTTGAGCCCCTTCAAACCTCCGCCGGTCCCACAATCCCCCTCGCCAGCCGCCTCCCGTTGCGGCAATGACCACCCGGCATGACCACGCTCGCCCTCCGCCGCCGCGTGCTGCTGATGCGCCGCTGGACCCATCTGGCGGCGCGCCTGCGCGGCTGGGCCCGCGGCAGCGAGATCGCCATCGTCGGCCTCGCCATGCTGATCGGCGTCGGCGTCGGCCTGCTGGCCTGGGCCATGGGCGCCGCCGCCCATGGCCTGCAGCGCCTGCTCTACGGGCTCGACACCAATCTCCGCCTGTCCGCCGCGACGCGGCTGCCGGCCTGGCAGCTCCTCCTCATCCCCACCCTCGGCGGCCTGGCGCTGGCCGGGCTGAACCGGGCCATCCGCCGCTGGCGCCCCGCTTCGCCGGTGGACCCGATCGAGGCCAATGCGCTCCGCGGCGGCCGCCTCTCGCTCACCGACGGCGTGGTGGTGGGGGCGCAGACGGTGCTGTCGAACGGCGTCGGCGCCTCGGTCGGGCTGGAGGCGGGCTACACGCAGATGGGCGGCGGCCTCGCCTCCCGCCTCGGCCGGGCCTTCTCGCTCCGCCGCGGCGACCTGCGCATCCTGGTCGGCGCCGGCACCGCGGGCGCCATCGGCGCCGCCTTCAACGCGCCGCTGACTGGCGCCTTCTACGCCTTCGAGCTGGTGATCGGCACCTACAGCATCGCCGCCCTCTTCCCGGTGGTGGCGAGCGCGGTCACCGCCGTCCTCGTCGCCCGCTTCCTCGAGGCCGGCACCTATGCGGTGGAGACGGCGGCGCCGAGCGTCGTCGATCCGGTCTACTACCCCCTCGCCCTGCTGGTCGGCGCCCTGTCCGGCCTCGCCGGCATCGTGCTGATGCGCGGCGTCGGCTTCACCGAAAGCCTGCTCAGCCGCACCATCCCCTCGCCCACGCTGCGACTGATGCTGGGCGGCCTCGCCGTCGGCAGCCTGGCGCTGATCTCGCCCATCGCCCTCTCGGCCGGGCATGGCGCGCTGCACATGGCCTTCCTGACCGAGGCGCCGGCCTGGCCGGTGCTGGTGCTGCTGCTGGTGAAGGCCATGGCCTCCATCATCTCGCTCGGCAGCGGCTTCCGCGGCGGCCTCTTCTTCGCCTCGCTGCTGATCGGCGCGCTCGGCGGCAAGCTCCTCGCCGGCCTGCTGGCGATGCTCTCGCCCCCAGGGCCCGACCCGCTGGTGCTCGCCATCGTCGGGATGAGCGCCTTCGGCGCCGCGGTGATCGGCGCGCCGCTCTCGGTGACCTTCCTGGCGCTGGAGACGACGGGCAGCCTCGCCGTCACCGGCCCGGTGCTGGCCGCCGTCGCCGTCTCCGGCCTGATCGTGCGGCGGCTCTTCGGCTATTCCTTCGCCACCTGGCGCTTCCACCTGCGCGGCGAGGCGATCCGCAGCGCCCATGACATCGGCTGGGTGAACGACCTGACTGTCGGCAGCCTCATGCGGCGCGAGGTGCAGACCGCGCCGCTCACCATGGCCCTCGCTGCCTTCCGCCAGCGCTTCTCGCTCGGCGCGGCGACCCGGGTGGTGGTGCTGGGCGAGGGCGGCCGCTATGCCGGCATCGTCTCCGTCGCCGAGGCCCATGCCGCGCCGCTGGAAGAACGTCTCGAAAGCCTCCTCCACCTGACGGACCGCGTGCTGCTGCCGAGCATGAACGCCCGCATCGCCATGTCCGCCTTCGAGGCGGCGGAGGCGGAGGCGATGGCGGTGGTAGACGGCGCCGGCCGCCGCGTCATCGGCCTGCTGACCGAGGCCCACCTCCTGCGCCGCTACGGCGAGGAGGTGGAAAAGCGCCGGCGCGAGGAAAGCGGGCTCGCCTCGGGCTGACTACTCCTGCGCCAGCCCCGCCGTGCTGTCCTTCTTGCCGAGGCCGGTCGCCCGGTCCTCTGCCTGCCCGGCCGCTTCCGGGCCGCTGTCATCCGGCGCGCCGCCCTTGACGCCGATATTGACGGGCCCGCCCGGCGCCGCAGGGTCGGTGCGGTTGTTGTTCTCGCCCGGGGATGGCTTGTACTGGTGCGTCTTGTCCCGCTGCGGTGCATGCGGGCCGTGGCTGCTGGTCAGGTTCTCTTCCGGCTCGATATTGCTGCGGCGATCTGGTTCCGGCGGCATGATGGGCTCTCTCCTGAGGGTCTGGGAGAGGCAACGCAGCAGCCGCCCGGCGGATCACGCCGGATCGGCAGCCGCCCTGGGCGCCGCGGCGACCATGCCGCCGCCCTCGCCCCCCGGCGGCGTCAGCGCCGCCTCCATCGCCCGGCGCAGCGGCGCCAGCTTCCGCTCGTTCTCCACCTTCAGGCCGAAGACGTCCTTCACGTAGAAGACGTCGACCGCCCGCACGCCATAGGTGGTGATATGGGCCGAGGCGATCTGCAGCCCCTGGTCGCTGATCGCCGCCGTCACGTCATGCAGCAGGCCGGGCCGGTCGCGCCCGTTCACCTCGATGACGGTGTGGGTGTTGCTCGCATGGTTGTCGAAAACGACGCGCGGCGGCACGGTGACGGCCCGCAGGCGCGCCGGCTCCCGCCGGACCTTCCGGATCTCGTCGCGCAGCCTGAGCCGGCCGGAGAGCGCCTGCTCGATCAGCACGGAGAGCCGCGCCAGCCGGTGCGGCGCGTCGAAGGCCCCGCCCATCGCGTCCTGCACCCAGAAGGTGTCGAGCGCCATGCCGTTGGTCAGCGTGTGGATCCGCGCATCGACGATGCTGGCGCCGGCGACGGCGAGCGCGCCGGCGATGCGGCTGAACAGGCCCGGATGGTCCGCGGCATAGACCGTGACCTCCGTCACGGCGCGGGCCTCCAGCACGCGGGTGCGGACGGTGAGCGGCGCCTGCACCGCCTCCGCCTCGCGGATCAGCGCGGCGTGGCGGGCATGGGTCTCGGCATCGAAGGAGAGCCAGTAGCCGGGATAGCCGAGGGAGAGGAACCGCTCGCGGTCCGCATCCGGCCAGGCCTCGAGCATGGCGCCGGCCGCCTCGCGGGCGCGGGCCACGCGCACGTCGCGCTCGGGGACGGAAAGGCCGCCGGCCAGCACCTCGGCCACGCGCCAGTAGACCTCGCGCAGCAGCGTCGCCTTCCAGCCGTTCCAGACCTTGGGGCCCACGGCGCGCATGTCGCAGACCGTCAGCACCAGGAGCAGGCGCAGCCGCTCCGGCGACTGCACCAGGTCGGCGATGTCGAGGATGGTCTTCGGATCCTCGATGTCGCGCTTGAAGGCGGTCTGGCTGACCAGCAGGTGGTGCAGCACGAGCCAGGAGACCGTCTCCGTCTCCTCCGGCGTCAGGCCGAGCTTCGGGCAGATCTCCGTCGCGATGCGGGCGCCGAGCTCCGAATGGTCGCCGCCGCGGCCCTTGGCGATGTCGTGCAGCAGGCAGGCGGCATAGAGCGCGCGCCGCGACTGCAACTGCCCGACCAGCTCCGAGGCGACGGGCGCGACCTCCGCCAGCTCGCCCCGCTCGATCTGCTGCAGCACGCCGATCGCCTCGATCGTGTGCTCGTCGACGGTGAAGACATGGTAGGTGTCGAACTGCATCAGCCCGACGATGCGCGCCCAGTCCGGGATGAAACGCGAGAGGAAGCCCGTCTCGTTCATCAGCCGCAGCCAGAGCGCGGCGTCGCGGCCCGTCAGGATGTCGAGGAAGAGGGTATTCGCCTCCGCCTGGCCGCGCAGCGAGGCGGCGTGGTGCGCATTGCGGATCAGGGCGCGGATGGCGAGCGGATGGATCTCCATCTTCCGGTCGCGCGCCGCCTTGACGATGCGGAGCATCAGCACCGGCTCGCGCGAGAAGTCGCGGTTCGGGGGTGCTGCCACCAGCTTGCCGTCGGCGAGCGCAAGGCCCGCCTCGGCCAGCGCCGCATCGCCCTGGCGGCGGACGGCGGGGGGGCCGAGCGCGGCGCGCTCGATCGCCGGCTCCAGCACCCGCGTCAGCCGCAGCACGTCGCGCACCGTCAGGAACAGGTGCTTCATGAAGCGCTCGACGCCGTTCTGCCGGCCGCGCGGCGTGTAGCCCATGCGCGCCCCGACCACGGGCTGGAAGTCGAAGGTCAGCCGCTCCTCCGCCCGCCCGGCGACGTAGTGGAGGTGGAAGCGGACGGTCCAGAGGAAGTTCCAGGCGCGGCGGATGGCGCGCGCCTCATGCTCGGTGAGGAGGCCGCCGCCCGGGCTGTCCTCGCCGACCAGCTCCGGCATGCGCTGGGTGCCGAAGGCGTAGCGGGCGAGCCAGTAGAGGGTCTGCAGGTCGCGCAAGCCGCCGCGCCCCTCCTTTACATGCGGCTCGACCAGGAAGGGGCTGTCGCCGTAGCGCGCATGCCGCCCCGCGCGCTCCTGCCGCTTGGCGGCGAGGAAAGGGCCGAGCCCGCGCTCCCGCCGCGCGGCGTCGAAGGGCGTGCCGAAGCGCTCGAAGACCGGCCGCTCGCCGACGAGGAAGCGGGCATCGACGAGGGCGGTGAGCACCGTCGCGTCGCGCCCGGCCTCCTCCATGCAGTCGCGGATGCTGCGCGTCGCATGGCCGACCTTCAGCCCGAGGTCCCAGAGCAGGTAGAGGATGAACTCCACCAGCCGTTGCGCCCTCGGGCCTGCCTGCTGGTCGGTGAGGAAGAGCAGGTCGATGTCGGAGAAGGGCGCCAGCACGCCGCGGCCATAGCCGCCGGTGGCGACGAGGGCGAAGGGCGGCTCCGCCTCCTCCGCCGGGTTGCGCGGCGGGACCATGGCGAGGGCATAGGCGTGGATGGCGCTCATCAGCCCGTCGACCAGCGCGGCGAGCCAGCGCGCGGCGGGCAGGCCGTCCAGCTCATGGCTCTCGAAGGCGTCCTGCACCCTTCCCTGGATGCGGCCGAGATGGCTGCGCAACAAGTCGAGGGCCTGCTCGCGCCGCAGGGGGCCCGACACCAGCTCGGCGATCAGGTCTGGCAGGACCCCGGGTGCATCGGCCGGGGCGAAGGTCCGGGGGGTGTTGCCCCGGGCCGGAAAGGTCGCCGCATTGGTCATCCGAGGCAGGATAACGCCACTCAGGCGCGGTTGACAGCGCCATCCATGAGGCTTCGGAGATGATAGACCACCTCCTGCGCCTCCCGCGGCGAGAGGCTGTCCGGGTCGAGGGCCGCGAGCGCCGCCAGCGCCGGATGGTCGGGGGCAGGGGGGGCGGGCCGGGCAAAGAGCGGCAGCTCCTCCGCCAGCGGGTCGAGGCCGCGCGCCCGCTCCTCCAGCGAGGCCAGCACCTGGCCGGCGCGGGCGAGGACGGCGCGCGGCACGCCGGCGAGCTTCGCCACATGCAGGCCCCAGCTCCGCTCCGCCGTGCCGGGGGCGACGCTGTGGAGGAAGACGACCTCGCCCCGCCACTCGCGGACGCGCATCGTGGCGAGCTGGAGCTCGGGCAGCTTGCCGGACAGCGCCGTCAGCTCGTGGAAATGGGTGGCGAAGATGGTGCGGCAGCGGGTGCGGTCGTGCAGCGCCTCGAGCACCGCCCAGGCGATGGCGAGCCCGTCCCAGGTCGCGGTGCCGCGCCCGACCTCGTCCAGCACGACGAGGCTGCGCGGGCCGGCGAGGTTGAGGATCGCCGCCGTCTCCGCCATCTCCACCATGAAGGTGGAACGGCCGCCGGCTAGGTCGTCCGAGGCGCCGACGCGGGAGAAGAGCCGGTCCGTCAGCCCGATCCGCGCGCGCTCGGCCGGGACGAAGAACCCGGCCTGGGCGAGGACGACGAAGAGCGCGTTCTGGCGGAGGAAGGTGGACTTGCCCGCCATGTTCGGCCCGGTCAGCAGGCAGAGGCGCTGGCCGGCTGAGAGGTCGCAGTCATTGGGGACGAAGGCCCCAGGGGACAGGTTTCCCCGGCTGCGGGCCAGCGCCGCGGCAACCACGGGGTGGCGGCCGGAGCTGATGGCGAAGTCCGGCCGTTCCGTCACCTCGGGCCGGCACCAGCCGCCCTCGGCGGCGAGCTCGGCGGCGGCGGCCTGGATGTCGATCTCCGCCAGCGCCTCGGCCGCGCGGGTGATGCCGGCGGCGGATTTGAGGCAGAGGCCGCGAAGATGGCGGGTGATCAGCTTCTCCCGCCGCGAGGCCTCGTCGGCCGCCTCCGAGAGCCGCCGGTCGAGGCCCGCCAGCGCCGCGCAGGTGAAGCGGACGCCATTCGCCATGGTCTGCCGGTGAATCGGGGCGAAGTCGCCGCTCGCCTTGGGCGGCGGGTTCCGCAGCAGCGTCTCGCCGGCGGCGGCGGGCAGCTCGGCGAGGTAGCCGAATTGCTGGTGGTGGCGGATCTTCAGCGCGGCGACCCCCCAGGCCTGGCACAGGTCGAGCTGAAGCGCGGCGATGGCGCCCCGCGCATCGTCGCGCAGCCGGCGCAGCGCATCGAGCTGCCCGTCATAGCCGGCGGCGACGATGCCGGCATCGTCGAGCCGCGCCGGCAGGCTCTCGGCCAGCGCGCGGGCGAGTTCCGGCGCCGGGTCTGGCTCCGGCCGCAGCGCGGCGGCGGCCAGGGCGAGGAGAGGCGGCACCTCCGCCCCGGCCAGCGCCCCGGCGATGGTGGCGGCGCGCGTCAGGCCGTCGCGGATCGCGGCGAGGTCGCGCGGGGCGAAGCGGTCGAGGGAGAGGCGGGCCAGCGCGCGGGCCATGTCCGGCGCGCCCTTCAGCGCCGCCCGGATCGTGCCGCGCAGCGCAGGCGCGGCCAGCAGGGCGGCGACGGCATCGTGCCGGGCGCGGATCGGCGCCGCCTCGGCCAGCGGGCAGGCCAGGCGGGCGGCCAGCAGCCGGCTGCCGGGCGCCGTCACGCAGCGGTCGACGGCACCGAGCAGGCAGTCGCGCAGGCTGCCGCGCTCAGAGCGGAGGATCTCAAGGCTGCGGCGCGTCGCCGCATCCATCTGCAGCACGCCCTGGCTGCCGCGCGGCACGGGGCGGGAGAGATGGGCCAGCGCCTCGCTGTTGGCGCCCTTCTGCGTCGCCTTCAGGTAGTCGAGCGCCATGGCGGCGGCGGCGATCTCGGCCGCATGGTACTCGCCGAACCCGTCCAGCGTGCCGACGCCGTAGGCCTCGGCGACGCGGCGGGCGGCATCGCGCGGCACCGGCGTCTCCACCGCGCCGGGGAGGCCGAGGGCAGCGGGCGCCAGCACCTCGGAGGGCTCGAGCCGGGCGAGCAGGGCGTGCAGGTCCTCGGGCGCCAGCGCCTCCGTCTCGAAGGCGCCGGTCGAGAGGTCGAGCCAGGCGGCGCCGAGCTTCTGCTCGCCGGGCGCGAGCGCCAGCAACCAGGCGGGGCGGGCGGCCTCGAGCAGCGTCTCCTCCGTCACCGTGCCCGGGGTGACGAGGCGCACCACCTCGCGCCGCACCGCTGGCGCCTTGCGGCGCTTCGCCTCCTCCGGCGTCTCCATCTGCTCGCAGATGGAGACGCGGAAGCCGCGGCGGATCAGCCGGGCCAGGTAGCTCTCATGGCTATGGGCCGGGACGCCGCACATCGGGATCTTCTGGCCCTGGTGCTCGCCACGATAGGTCAAGGCGATGTCGAGCGCCTCGGCGGCGGCCTCCGCATCGGCGAAGAAGAGCTCGAAGAAGTCGCCCATGCGGAAGAAGAGCAGGGCATCCGGATACTCCGCCTTGGCGGCGAACCATTGCGCCATGGCGGGCGAGGCGCCCTCGGCGGTCGGCGGGCGGGGAGAGGGGTCCGGCAGGCTGTCCATCCCCCCTGTCTAGACCGGGCCCGGCCTCTTCGCAGCCGCAAACCCGCGGACTTCACGAAGCTGCCGACGGCTGCAACACTGGCGCCTCACCACCGGCGGGCGGATGCGCTGCCGGAACGGCTCCTGGGGAAGAAAACGGCCATGGACGACGCGCACAAGGGCAGCATGCCGCCCATTTCGCTCGCGGATGTGCGCACCGCGCGGGTGACGCCGGAGGAGGCGCTGGCGCTCCATGCCGAGGGGCGGCCGGGCAAGCTGGAGATCCGCCTCACCAAGCCGCTGATCACCGCGCGCGACCTCAGCCTCGCCTACAGCCCCGGCGTGGCGGAGCCCTGCCTGCACATCCACCGCGACCCGGCGCTGGCCTATGACTACACCTCGAAGGGGAATTTCGTCGCCGTCGTCTCGAACGGCACGGCGGTGCTGGGCCTCGGCAACCTTGGCGCGCTGGCCTCGAAGCCGGTGATGGAGGGCAAGGTCGCCCTCTTCAAGCGCTTCGCCGATGTGGACGGCATGGACCTCTGCGTCGACACCGAGGAGGTCGACGACTTCGTCAATGCCGTGAAGCATCTCGGCCCCTCCTTCGGCGGGATCAACCTCGAGGACATCAAGGCGCCGGAGTGCTTCGTCATCGAGCAGCGGCTGCGCGAGGTGATGGACATCCCCGTCTTCCATGACGACCAGCACGGCACCGCCATCGTCGCCGCCGCCGGGCTGCTCAACGCCGTCCACCTGACGGGGCGGGAGCTGCGCGACATCACCATCGTCATCAACGGCGCAGGCGCCGCGGCCATCGCCTGCGCCGAGCTGATGAAGGCGATGGGCGTCACGCCGCGCAACGTCATCCTCTGCGACACCAAGGGCGTGGTCTATCGCGGCCGCACCGAGGGCATGAACCAGTGGAAGTCGGCCCATGCCGTGGAGACGAGCAAGCGGACGCTGGCCCAGGCGATGGACGGCGCCGACTGCTTCTTCGGCCTCTCGGTCAAGGGCGCGGTGACGCCCGACATGCTGCGCAGCATGGCCGACAAGCCGATCGTCTTCGCCATGGCGAACCCCGACCCGGAGATCACCCCGGAGGAGGCGCGCGCGGTGCGGCCGGACTGCATCATCGCCACCGGCCGCAGCGACTACCCGAACCAGGTGAACAACGTCCTCGGCTTCCCCTTCATCTTCCGCGGCGCGCTCGACGTCAGGGCGAGCACCATCAACGATGCGATGAAGGTCGCGGCCGCACGCGCCTTGGCCATGCTGGCGCGGGAGGACGTGCCGGAGGAGGTCAACACCGCCGGCGCCGGCCCCGGCACGGCGCTGCGCTTCGGGCCCGAATACATCATCCCCAACGCCTTCGACCCGCGGCTGATCTCGCGCGTGCCGGTCGCCGTCGCCCATGCGGCGATGGAGAGCGGCGTGGCCCGCAAGCCCATCCCCGATCTCACCCGCTATGCCCGCGCGCTGGCCGGCCGGCTGGATGCCACGGCGAATGCGATGGAGCTCATCACCGAGCGGGTGCGCGCCAACCCGCGCACCGTCGTCTTCGCCGAGGGCGAGGAGGAGAAGGTGGTGCGCGCCGCGCTCGCCTTCCACAATGCCGGCTATGGCAGCCCGGTGCTGGTGGGGCGGGAGGACCGCATCCAGAACGTGCTGCGCACCCTCGGCGTGCAGCTGCCGCCCGGCATCACGATCCGCAACGCGCGCAACTCCGATAGCAACCGACGCTATGCGGAGTTCCTCTACGCGCGGCGGCAGCGCGAGGGCTTCCTGTTCCGCGACTGTCAACGGCTGGTCAACCAGGACCGCAACGTCTTCGCCGGCTGCATGCTGGCGCTCGGCGATGCGGATGCCGTCGTCACCGGCGTGACGCGGAGCTATGCGGTGGCGCTGGAGGGCATCGGCTCGGCCGTCGACCCGGCGCCGGGGGAGGTGATGTTCGGCCTGACGCTGCTGCTGGCGCGCGTCTCCGGCACGGTCTTCGTCGCCGACACCGCCATCCATGAGCGGCCCGATGCGGCGACGCTGGCCGAGATCGCGGTGCAGTCGGCCGCCGCCGCGCGGCGCCTCGGGCATGAGCCGCGCGTCGCCTTCCTCTCCTTCTCCACCTTCGGCGACCCCAAGGGCCATATCCCCGGCAGCCTGCGCGAGGCGGTGAAGCTGCTCGACGAGCGCCGCGTCGATTTCGAGTATGACGGCGAGATGGCGGCCGACGTGGCGCTGGACCCGGCGCTGCGTGCGCATCTCTACCCCTTCTGCCGCCTGACCGGGCCGGCCAATGTGCTGGTGATGCCGGGGCTGCATGCGGCGCATATCCTGACCAAGGCGGTGCCGCGCCTCACCAGCTCGACGACCATCGGCCCGCTGCTGATGGGCATGTCCCGCCCCGTCCAGATCGTGCCGATGGATGCGAGCGTGACCCAGCTGCTCGACATGGCCTGTCTCGCGGCCCATGCCGCCATCGGCCGGTGACGCTCTTCACCATCGGCTATGAGGATGCGACGCCGGCGCGGCTGATCGAGGCGCTGCGCGGCGCGGGCGTCGCCACCCTGGTCGATGTGCGGGCCTTGGCGAACAGCAGGAAGCCGGGCTTCGCCAAGACCGCGCTTTCGGCCGCGTTGGCCGAGGCCGGCATCGGCTACCAGCATCTGAGGGCGCTCGGCACCCCGGCCGAGGGGCGGGCGGCGGTGCGGGCCGGGCGGCCCGCCGAGATGCGGCGGATCTTCGGCGCGCATCTGGCCGGAGTCGAGGCGCAGGCGGCGCTGGCCGGCCTCATCGATCGGACGCGACTCGAAACGGTCTGCCTGCTATGCTTGGAGGCAGACCCGGCGCACTGCCATCGGACCCTGGTCGCGGAGGCGATTGCCGCCACATCCGGGGCCCAGGTCACGCATCTTCATCCGGCCTGAGGAGGACCCGCCTCGATGTCGCTCTGCCTCGTCCTGCATGACCTCGGCACCGCCCCGGCCTCGGCCGAGAAGGTCTTCTTCGAGGCGATCTACGAGATCGCGCCGGAGCACTGGCCGATCACGCCGCGCGCGGTGCTGGTGGCGACCGGCGTCTCCCCCGCCTATCTCCGCGACCACCTGCTGCGGGCGCTGAAGAAGGAGGAGGCGCCGGAGGTGGTGCTGACCATCACCCGCGTCCCGGCGGATGCGGCCTGGCACAACCTTTCGCCGGAAGGCGAGGCCTGGCTGCGCGAGATGCTGGAGGAGTAGGGGGTTACGCCCGGCCCCGCATGTAGCGCCGCTCCGGCCGGTAGGTGAGCCAATGACGGAGGCGGGCATACAGGGTCTGGAACATGACCGATGATCCGGCGGGCTTGCGTTCAGCGAGGGGCGACGAGGTCCGTCTATTGTAATGAAACGGGTCCATCGCTGAAGGCATGCTCACAGGAATGTGTTTCACATTCCTTTCCCGAACCGCCCCTCCGAGTTTTTGCGACTGGTCTGCGACAAAACTAACCGAAGGCGGCGGCAATCCGGGCTGCGAGGCGCGCCGCCACCTCCGCCTTCGCCATCTCCGGCCAGTCCTCCACGCCCGAATCGGTCACGAGGTGGATGCGGTTGGCATCGCCCCCCATGACGTCGCCGGAGACGTCGTTGGCCAGGATCCAGTCGCAGCCCTTGCGCGCCCGCTTGGCGATGGCGTGCTCCACCACCCGCTCCGTCTCGGCGGCGAAGCCGATGACGAGGCGGGGGCGGCGGGCATGGCGGGAGACGGTCGCCAGGATGTCGGGGTTGAGCGCCATGGAAAGGGTCGGGGCCTCGGCGCCCGGCTCCTTCTTCAGCTTCTGCGCGGCCTCGCTCGCTGCGCGCCAGTCGGCGACGGCGGCGGCCATGACGGCGATGTCGGCGGGCAGCGCACCCTCGCAGGCGGCCAGCATCTCCCGCGCCGTCTCGACATGGAGGGTGGTGACGCCCGGCGGGTCCGCGACCGCGACCGGGCCGGCGACGAGGGTGACGCGGGCGCCGAGCGCGGCGAGCGCCGCGGCGATGGCATGGCCCTGCTTGCCGCTGCTGCGGTTGGCGATGTAGCGCACCGGGTCGATTGGCTCATGCGTCGGGCCGGAGGTGACGAGGGCGTGGCGCCCGGCGAGCGGCCCGGCCTCGGGCGCCAGGATGGCCTCGATGGCGGCGTAGATCTCGTCCGGCTCGGCGAGGCGGCCGGGGCCGCTCTCGGGCTCGGCCATGGCGCCGACGCCGGGGCCGACGAGGCGCACGCCGCGGGCGGCGAGCGCCGCCATGTTGGCCCGCGTTGCCGGGTGCTCCCACATCGCCGTGTTCATCGCCGGCGCGACGAGCACCGGGGCGCGCGTCGCCAGCAGGATGGTGCTCGCCAGGTCGTCGGCCAGGCCGTTCGCCATCTTCGCCAGCATGCTGGCCGAGGCGGGGGCGACGACGACCAGGTCGGGCAGGCGGGCGAGGCGGATATGGCCGATCTCCGCCTCCGCCGCCCAGAGGTCGTCATGCACGCGCTGCCCGGTGATGCCGGCCAGCGCCTCCTTGGTGACGAAGCGCGCGCCGCCCGCGGTCAGCACGCCGGTGACGGCGGCGCCCGCCTTGCGCAGCAGCCGCGTCAGCTCGAGCGCCTTGTAGGCGCTGATGCTGCCGGAGATGACCAGCAGGATGCGGCGGTCGGCGAGGCGCATCTCGGGCGGAACCTATCGAAACCGGCCTCCGCCAGGGTGCCCTTCCGCGGCTTTGCCGCGGAAGCCCGTGCGAGGCCCCGGATGTTGAGCGGTATTCGGGGTCCCCGCGGCGCCGCGCAGCGGTGTCGCGGGGAGAATCAGACCGGGCGCTCGCCCTTGATGGTGACGCGGTTGCCGTAGCGGCGGTGCGGCCAGTAGTCCCACATCGCCCGGTGCTGGGCGCAGCGGTTGTCCCAGAAGGCGACAGAGTTGGGCCGCCAGCGGAAGCGGCACTGGAAGAGCGGGTTCTCCATGTGCTCGTAGAGATAGCGGAGGATGCCGTCGCCCTCGTCGCGCGGGATGCCGAGGATGCGGGCCGTGAAGCCGCGGTTCACGTAAAGCGCCTTCTTGCCCGTCACCGGATGGGTGCGGATGACCGGGTGCTCCGCCCGCGGGTAGCTCGCCTTGTCGGCCACGCCGTCCTTGGCGAACATGCCGCGATAGACCGGCTCCCCGTCATGCAGCGCGGTCAGGCCCTCGAGATAGGCCTTCATCCGGTCCGACAGCGCGTCATAGGCGGCGTACATGCTGGCGAAGAGCGTGTCGCCGCCGTTCGGCGGGCATTCCTTGATGTAGAGGATGGAGCCCATCGGCGGCTCCTCGTCGCAGGAGACGTCGGAATGCCAGCCCTCGCCATTGGCGCGGACGGAATTGGCATCCGCCTTGATGACCATCAGCTCCGGGTGGCCCGGCTCGTGCGGCGCCGCGGGGTGGAGGTGGAGCGGGCCGAACTGCCGGCCGAAATCGAGGTGCTGTTCCTGCGTCATCTCCTGGTCGCGGAAGAAGATGACGAGGTGCTCGGCCAGGGCCCGCTTGATCTCCTCCATCTGCCGCGGGGCGATGGGGCCGCCGAGGTCGACGCCCTCGATCTCGGCGCCGATCACCGGGGTCAGCCTGTCGAGGCGGATGGTCTGATAGGGCTCGCCCGCATTGGTCAGGTGGCGGATGCGGGGGCCGTCCAGGGCGTTGAGGGCCATGCTTGGTTCCTTGGGCGTCCGTGTGGCCAGGGAGGCTAGAGCAGCTTCCCGCCGACCGGAACAGTCCGCGTGGCGCCTCGCCTTATTCCTTCGCCGCCGCCTGGCGGATGGCGGCCGCCAGGGCCTCCGGCCGGAACGGCTTCTCAAGGAAGATCTCCCGCCGCCGCAGCCGGTGCCGCATCTCCTCTGTCCGGGTGCCGCTGATCAGGATGACGCCGACCTCCGGATGCTTGGCCCGCGCCACCTCGGCGAGGTCGAAGCCGCTCAGCCCGCCGCCGAGGCGGATATCCGTCACCAGCACATCCGGCACCTGGCCGGCCCCGAGCAGGATCAGCGCATCCTCGGCATTGGCGAGCCCCTGCACGTCGATGCCCTCCTCGGCCAGGCGGTCGGAGAGCACCATGCGCAAGAGTGCGTCATCCTCGATCAGCAGAACCCGCATTGCCTCCGTCCTGTCACAGCCAAGCCGCATGACAACGGCCAAGGGGCCCTCGGGATCACCGGCAGGAAGAACGAGGCGTTTCGTTCCGCCTTGCGGAGGCATCCCCGGTGCCGGCAGGACGTTGCGGGCGATGGCGGGGAGGGCGGAATGACGCGGTGGAAGGCTTGGCTCGGGGCGTCCCTCGCCGCGCTGGCCGGGGCGGCGGTGGTGCTGGCGGTCTTCGGCCTCGGTCCCCTCAACCCGCACAACCAGGGCTGGCTGCTGCGCGGGCCGCTGGGGCCGGACCCGGTGCAGCTCTGGCTCGGCTGGACCTATTTCCGCCACGCGCCCTGGCTGCTGCCGCCGGGCGCCAACCCGGATTACGGGATGGAGCTCGGCACCGCGATCTACTTCGCCGATGCCATTCCGCTGCTGGCCCTGGCGCTGAAGGCGCTGCGGGGCTTGGTGGAGGTGCCGCAATATGTCGGGCCCTGGCTGCTGGCCTGCGGGGTGCTGCAGGGGCTGCTGGGCTGGCGGCTGGTGGGGCTCGCCACGCGCAACCCGATGGCGCGGGTCTGCGGGGCGGGGCTGCTGGCGCTGCAGCCGATGCTGATCAACCGCATGGCCGGGCACACGCCGCTCGCCGGGCAATGGCTGCTGCTGGCGGCGCTGCTGCTGGCGCTGGGGCGAGGGCAGGGGGCCTGGCAGGCGGCGCGCTGGGCGGCGCTGCTGGCGGTGACGGCGCTGGTCCATTCCTACCTGATCGCGATGGCGATGCCGCTCTGGGCGGCGGACTGGCTGCGGCGGGCCTGGCTGGCGCGCGGCCGGGTGCTGGTGGCGGAGGCGGTGGCCGTGCCGCTGGCCGTCGGCGCGGCGCTCTGGACGGGCGGCTTCTTCCTGCTGCGCAGCGGCTACGACACCGGGCCGGGGAGCACGGCCGGCGGCTACGGCACCTGGAATTTCGACCTCCTCGCCTTTGCCGATGGCGGGCTCTGGTCCGGCCTGCTGCCCGACCTGCCCGACCCGGGCCATTGGGAGGCGGGGAGCAGCTATCTCGGCCTCGGCGGTCTGCTGCTGCTGCTGGCGGGGCTGGTCGGGCTGGTGCGCCGGCCGGTCGGGCTGCCGCGCCGGCTCTGGCCGCTGGCGGCGGCGCTGCTGGCGCTGCTCGCCTTCGCCATCACCCCGCATGTGACGGTGGGGGGGAGGGGAGGCGTGCTCCTCACCCTGCCGGACCGGGCGATGGCCATCGCCGGGATGCTGCGCAATGCGGAGCGGATGGTCTGGCCGCTCTCCTATGCGCTGATGCTCGGCGCCATGGCGCTCGCGGCGCGGGCCTGGGGCGGGAGGCGCACGGGCTGGCTGCTGCTCGGCCTGCTGGCGCTGCAATGGGTCGACCTCCAGCCGGGGATCGAGCGGCGGCGTTCCTTCGCGACCGGGGCATCGGCGGAGGTGCCCCAGCGGCTCTTCGACCCGTTCTGGGCGGAGGCGGCGGGGGCCTATGCCCGCGTGCGGGCGGTGCCGGCCGCCAATATGGGGGAGGGGTGGGAGTCGATCGCCCGCTTCGCCGCGCAGGCGGGGATGCCGACGGACTCCATCTACATGGCGCGGGTCGACGAGGGCCGGGCGGCGGCGCTGCGGGCCAAGGTGGCGGAGATCCTCCGCTCCGGCGCCTATGAGCCGGGGACGCTCTACATCCTGCGCGATGCGGAGAGCCTGGCCCTGGCCGAGGCCTCGCACGACCCGGCGCGGGATGCGATCCTCACCGTTGACGGCTACCGGGTGCTGGCGCCCGGCTGGCGGGCGAGGCCGCTCGCGCGCCGCTGACCTGCGGGAGGAATGGCGATGGATGTGGAGGGGATTGCGGCGCTGGTGACGGGCGGCGGCTCCGGCCTCGGCGCGGCGACGGCCGAGGCGCTGGCGGCGGCCGGCGCCCGCGTCGTGGTGATGGACCTGAAGCGGGAGGCGGCCGAGGCCGTCGCCGCCCGCATCGGCGGGGTGGCCGCCGCCGGCGACGTCGCGGACGAGGCGGCAGTGGAGGCGGCGGTGGAGGCCGCGTCCGGGCTCGGCCCGTTGCGCCTGGCCGTCAGCTGCGCCGGCATTGCCCCGGCCTCCCGCGTCGCCGGGCGGCAGGGGCCGCATCCGCTGGCGCTGTTCGAGCAGGTGGTGCGGGTGAACCTGACCGGCAGCTTCAACCTGCTGCGCCTCGCCTCGGCGCGGATGGCGACCTTGGAGCCGCTGCCGACCGGTGAGCGTGGCCTCATCGTCAACACCGCCTCGATCGCCGCCTATGAGGGCCAGATCGGGCAATGCGCCTATGCGGCGAGCAAGGCCGGCGTCGTCGGCCTCACCCTGCCGGCGGCGCGGGAGCTGGCGCGCTTCGGCATCCGGGTGATGACCATCGCGCCGGGGCTGATCGAGACGCCGATGCTGGCCGGCATGCCGGCCGAGGCGCGTGAGGCGCTGGGCCGCCTGCCGCTCTTCCCCAACCGGCTGGGCCAGCCGGCCGAGGTGGCGGCGATGGTGCTGGCGATCGCCGCCAACCCGCTGCTCAACGGCGAGACGATCCGCCTCGACGGGGCGCTGCGGCTGACGCCGTCCTGATCAGGCCCCTCCCGATCAAGCCCGGGCGCTGTAGGCCGGGGCGGGGATGTGCTGCAGCGGCGGCAGGGCCGAGCCCGGCCGGCGCCAGGCCGGCGCCTCGACATTGTTGCGCCATTGCGGGGCGCCGAAGCTGTTCTCGGCGCAGCCCGGCAAGGCGGCAGCCAGAAGAAAGGCCAGGACCCAATAACGCATGGCAGCATCCCCGTCAGAGCATTGGCGCTAGCCTGACATACCAGCCCGCGGCCTGTCCGCCCGATTCGGCACACGAACTTTTTCCCGCCGCGTAACGCATGGCAGGCGGAACCGAGCCGGCGGCACCGCGTAGGGACGCCGCTTCATGGCAGAAGGAAGAAGCTTATGCGCCAAGCCGTTCTGTTGATCCTGGCCGCCGTCAGCCTGGCCGGCTGCCTCAGCTTCAGCAGCAGCAACCCGAACCCGCCGGCTGGCGCGGTGATCGTGCCGGCCCGCTGAGGCCTTCGGCCGCCTGGCGGGCCCAGGCCATGGCCTGCTCGGCGAAGACCACGCCCGTCGCGCTGACCGGCAGGCCCGCCGCGGCCAGGGCGTGCGCCGTCCAGGTGTTGCAGGTGTAGCCGGCCGAATAGACGGTCGGCGAGGCATGGAAGACGCTGCCGGGGTAGGGCCCCTCCGCCAGGGCCCGCCACCGTCCGTCGGGCAGCCGCCAGCCCGGGTCGAGGCTGCCGGCCAGGAAGGCCTGCAACCGTTCCATCTGCCCCGCGGTGACAGGCAGGCGGACGACCTGCCCGGGCCCGAAGGCGGCCTCCGGCGATACCGAGAGCGCCGTCAGCAGGATCGCCCCGGGCCCCGGCAGCAGAGCCCGCAGCGGCGCGAGCGCCGAGCGGTCCCGCTCCAGCAGCCAGCCGCGGTCGCCGAAGCCGAGCACCATCGTCCGCACGCCCGGGAAGCCCGACGCCAGCTCCGCCAGCCAGGGGTGCAGCGGCGCCCCATCGACCGGCAGGGCGATGTCGGTGTGCCAACCGCGGTCGATGACGGCGATCTCGGCGATGCGTGGACATGGATCGGGCGGCGGCAGCGCGGCGCAGCCGGCGAGCGGCAGGCCCAGCAGCAGGGCGCGCCTGGCCACGGCCTCCGGTGCCCTCCTGGCGGGATGCGGGCCGGTGCTGCGGCCTAGCCTTGCCTCCTGCCTGCCGCTGCTGCCTGCCACCGTCCTGCCCGCCGTGGCGACCAGGCCCTGCCGGATGGCGGATGGCATATCCCACGGCGGCGGCTGGTACCGTGCGGCCCGGGGGCTGGCAAGCCCGCCGAGGCCTGCGCCCCGGCGCTACCGGGCGGCGCTGACGCGCCAGACCCGGTTGCCGACATCGTCCGCCACCAGCAGCCCGCCCTCGCGGTCGATGGCGACGCCGACCGGGCGGCCGAGCGCCTGGCCCTCATCCCCGAGGAAGCCGGTCAGCACGTCGACCGGCGGGCCGCTCGGCTTGCCTTCGGTGAAGGGGACGAAGATCACCTTGTAGCCGCTCGGCGGCCGGCGGTTCCAGGAGCCGTGCTGGCCGATGAAGGCGCCCTCGCGGAAGGGCGGGGGCAAGCGGCTGCCCTCGGCGAAGGCGAGGCCGAGCGAGGCGGTGTGCGGCCCGAGCGCATAGTCTGGCACGATGGCGCGGCCGACGAGGTCCGGCCGCTGCGGCTGCACCCGCTCATCCACATACCGGCCGTAGTAGCTGTAGGGCCAGCCGTAGAATCCGCCCTCCTGCACCGAGGTCATGTAGTCCGGCACCAGGTCGCTGCCGATCTCGTCCCGTTCGTTGACCGCGGTCCAGAGCCGGTTGGTCCGCGGCTCCCACGCCATGCCGACCGGGTTGCGGAGCCCGGAGGCATGGAGGCGCCGCGCGCCGCTGCGCGTGTCGATCTCGAGGATGGCGGCGCGGTCCTCCTCCGCTTCCATGCCGCGCTCGGCGACGTTGCTGTTGGAGCCGACGCTGGCATAGAGCCGCCTGCCATCGGCGCTGGCGACGATGTTCTTCGTCCAGTGGTGGTTGATCGGCCCGCCGGGGAGCGGCGCCAGCACCTCGCCGGGCGCGGTGATGCGCGTCTCGCCGGGGCGGTAGGGGAAGCGCAGCACCGCATCCGCATTCGCGATGTAGAGGGTGTCGCCGACCAGCGCCATGCCGAAGGGCGAGTTCAGGCCTTCGAGGAAGACGGAGCGCGTCTCAGCCACGCCGTCGCCATCGGCGTCGCGCAGCAGGGTGATGCGGTTGGCGCTCGGCACGCCGGCGCCGGCCCGCGCCATGACCCGGCGCATGACCCAGCCGCGGAGGCCGCGGCCGTCCTCGGGCTTGGGCGGCGCATTGGTCTCGGCCACCAGCACGTCGCCATTGGGCAGCACATGCAGCCAGCGCGGATGGTCGAGGCCGGTGGCGAAGGCCTGGACGCGGAGGCCCTCGGCCGGCACCGGGGCAGCGCCCTCCGGCCAGCCGCGCGCGGGGGCGATGTTGACGGTCGGGATCCAGCCCGGGCGCGGCGGGGGGAGTTGCGGGTTGGGGCCGGTGCCGGCGCCGACGGGCAGGCGCGCCTCCTCGCAGCCGGCGAGGGCGAGGAGCATGACAGCGAGGAGGGATGCGCGCATGCGGCGGCAACGTGGCCGCCACCGCGGCGGTTCCGATGCCGCCGGGCGGGGCGGCAAACCGGCCGCGCCTGCCGCCGCCATGCCCGCTTGATCGGCGGCCGCGGCGGCGACGCGCTCAGCCGCGCTGCTGCGCCAGGTGCGGGAACATCGCCAGCCTCGCCGCCTCGTCCATCTCCGCCTTGAAGGCGTGGCGGTCCTTCAGGGCCAGGGCGCGGGCGGCGGCGGGGCGGGCATTGACCTCGTCCAGGTGGCGCCTGACGTTCGGCAGGGTGGCGAAGGCGTCCTCGCCCAGGATGAAGGGCACGAGGCGCGACCAGCCCCAGACGGCCATGTCGACGATGCCGTAATCCTCGCCGAGCATGAAGCGGCGGCCGGCGAGGCGGGCATCGAGGATGCCCCAGTGCCGCCGCGCCTCGAAGACATAGCGGCTGACCGCATACTCCTTCGGCTCCGGCGCGAAGCGGGTGAAGTGGACGGCCTGGCCGGAATAAGGGCCGATGCCGCTGGCGACGAACATCAGCCAGGAGAGCATCGCCCCGCGGTCGCCGGCGGACGGCAGAAACTGCCCGGTCTTCTCCGCGAGGTAGAGCAGGATGGCATTGCTGTCGAACACCACCTGGTCGCCATCAACGATGGCGGGGACCTTGGCGTTCGGGTTGATTTGCAGGAATTCCGGGCTGTGCTGCTCGCCCTTGCGGGTGTCGACCGGCACGGGCTCGTAGGGGAGGCCCATCTCCTCGAGGCAGAGGGCGATCTTGGTCGGGTTCGGGGCGAGGTTGTAGTGGAAGCGGATCACGGCCTTATCCTCCCGGCGGATGCGGGAGGATAAGGCGCGTCCCCTTGCCCGGAGGCAAGGGGCGCGGCGTCAGGCCTTGGCAGCCTTGCGCTTCGCTTTCTTCATGCCGGACAGCGCCGCGTCCTTCAGCGAGGGGCTGGCCTTGAAGCGGACGGTGGCACCCGCCTTCACCGCCACCTTCTCGCCGGTGCGGGGGTTCAGCGCAGTGCGCTTCGCCGTCTCGCGCACGATGAAGGCGCCGAAATCGGGGATGGTGAACCGGCCGGTCTCGACGATCTCTCCCTTGATGGCGGCGATGATGTCGCTCGCCAGGGCGTTGGCCTGGATGGTCGGCATCTCGGTTGACTTGACGATGACGTCGGTCAGGAACTTCTTCGACACGCACTGCACTCCTTTCGATTCGCCGGGGAATAGCGCGATCCGCGCGTTTTGTCAGTCATAACCTTGCATTGCGGGGAAGCTTGCGGGGCGGCCCCGGCTCTGGAAGATTTCGCCCGCCATCGAGGGAATCGCCATGAAGCTCGCCTATTCGCCCGCCAGCCCCTATGTCCGCAAGGTGGTGGCCTGCGCCATCGCCCGAGGGCTGGACGGCAAAATCGAGCGCTGGACGGTCCCGACCACGGACCCGGCCCTGCAGCCGGTCAACCCGCTCTCCAAGGTGCCTGCGCTCGTCACCGGGGACGGCATGGCGCTCTACGACAGCCCGGTCATCTGCGAATACCTCGACAGCATCGGCGATGCGCCGAAGCTTTTCCCTGGCGCCGGCCCGGCGCGCTGGACGGCGCTGCGGCGCCAGGCGCTCGGCGACGGCATCATGGATGCGAGCCAGCCGCGCCGGCGCGAGGTCGCCCTGCCGCAGGACCAGGGGCGGCAGGATTACATTAAGATACAGCAGGGCAAGGTCGCCCGCGCCCTCGACGTGCTGGAGGCCGAGGCCGGCTCGCTCGGCCTGCTGGCCGATATCGGCGACATCACCATCGGCTGCGCGCTCGGCTATCTCGACTTCCGCTTCCCGCACGAGCCCTGGCGGCTGGGCCATCCGGGGCTGGAGGCCTGGTACGCGAAGGTCGTGGCCATGCCGCCGCTGGCGCAGACCATGCCGGTCGGCTGAGCCGATGGCCCGTTGGCTGGTCAAGAGCGAGCCGGACGCCTTCTCCTGGGACCAGCAGGTGGCGCATGGGGTGGAGCCCTGGACCGGCGTGCGCAACGCGCTCGCCGCCAACAACCTCCGCGCCATGCGCATCGGCGACCGGGCCTTCTTCTACCACTCCAATATCGGCAAGGAGATCGTGGGCATCGTCGAGGTGGTCCGCGAGGCCTATCCGGACCCGACGGACGAGACGGGCCGCTGGGTCTGTGTCGACATGAAGGCGCTGCGGCCGGTGCCGCAGCCGGTGACGCTCGCCGCCATCAAGGCATCGCCGGAGCTTGCCGACCTCGCCCTGGTGCGGCAGTCGCGCCTTTCCGTGATGCCGGTCTCCGACCTGCACTGGGCCATCCTCTGCCGCATGGGTGGCGTTGCTAAGGAATAGGGAATGCGGCTCGACGGGTCCTGCCAGTGCGGCGCGGTGCGGTTCCAGGTGGAGAGCGCGCATCCCTACCCCTACCAGCGCTGCTACTGCTCGATCTGCCGCAAGACCGGGGGCGGGGGCGGCTATGCGATTAACCTGGGCGGCGACAGCGCCTCGCTCCGGGTGCAGGGGCGGCAGCACGTCACCCTGTACCATGCGCGGCTGAAGAACCCCGAGGATGCCCGCGCGCGTCGCAGCCCGGCCGAGCGGCATTTCTGCGGCACCTGCGGCAGCGCGCTCTGGCTCTATGACGCGCGCTGGCCGGAGCTGATCCACCCCTTCGCCTCGGCCATCGACACGCTGCTGCCCGAGCCGCCGGAGAGCACGCATATCATGCTGGAGTTCAAGGCGCCCTGGGTGGCGGTGGAGGCCGGGCCGCGCGACCGCCGGCACGAGCGCTACCCGGAGGAGAGCATCGCCGAATGGCATGCCCGGCTGGGCCTCGCCCGGTGATCGGCCCCGACGAGCGGGTGCTCTGCCCGGCCGAGGAGATCGAGGAGGGGGCGGCCCGCGGCTTCCCCGCCCCGCCCGGGCGCTTCACCGGCCTCTTCGCCCTCCGCAAGGGCGGCGAGATCCGGGTCTACGTCAACTCCTGCCCGCATATCGGGCTGCCGCTGGAGCCGCTGCCGAACCGCTTCCTCGACACCCGCAAGGCGCACATCGTCTGCGCCGTCCATGGCGCGCGCTTCCGCATCGAGGACGGGGTCTGCATCAGCGGGCCCTGCATCGGCCAGGCGCTGGAGGCCGTTCCCTGCCGGGTGGAGGAGGGGATGCTGGTGGTGCCGGCGGCCGCGGGCGAGTGAACCCGCGGCCGCCGGCTTCGGAGTTCAGGCGAAGCCGCGCTCCGTGGCGAGCACCTTGGCGATCTCCATGCCCAGCTTGACCCCGCCATAGGGGCCGAGCTCGGCCGGCGAGGCGGGCCGCCCGGTCTGCGGCATGCCGCCGACCAGCCTGCTGATCCCGTCCATGCGCCAATGCACGCCGAGCCAGACCCGGCTCTCGGCATTCTCGACCATCGCCTGCCAGAGGCTGCGATAGGTCCGCGCAACCCGAGGCCGGGGCCGACCGGTCCGGAGGTCGGTGTTGCGGCCGTCGAACTCGTCGGAGGTGAAGGTGAAGCCGATCCGGTCCTCCTCGCCATCGGTGAAGGTCTGGGACTTGTCGTGGTGGCGGATGAACCGGCGCAGGACCTCGAAGCTCGCCGCGCCGAAAGTGGCATGGCCCGAGGGGTAGGAGGGGAAGTTGGGCGTGGTGGCCAGCCGTGCCAGGTCGGTCTGGTTGGTCTGGGGCGCGCCGAGCGGCCGCCAGAACGGATCCGCCTCGGCGCCGGCGACGCCCGGGGGGGCGTTGCGGATGCCGAGCACCGGGCGCCAGAGCATGTGCGGGGTGCTGTACTTGTAGTGCCAGGCCTGGATGCCGGCATCGGCCATGGCGACGGCGATGGCGGTGACGGCCTGCAGGTAGCGGCTCGTGGTCAGCCAATGGACGTGCCGGGCCGCGAAGCCGTCCAGCACGGTCAAGGAGACCTGCATGTAGAGCCGCGGCGGCGTCCCGAGGCCCTTGGCGCCGTCATAGCCCCAGAAGATGCCGATCTCCTCCTGCTCCGCCGTGCGGCTGGTGCTGGTCTCCGCGCCATAGTCCAGGACCTCCTGGAACTCCGCGACGTAGTAGGGCCCCGGGGTGAAGGCGCCGCCCGGGTCGCCGCCGCCCGGGAGAGGATCGAGGTTCTGCAAGGCGACGAGGAAGGGCGGCGCGCCGCCCCAGAGCGGGCCCTGGAAACCCTGGCCCGGATGCAGCGGGTCCACGCCGTGGTCATAGGGCTCCGCGGGCGGGGGCGGCATCGGGAGGTCGGGAAGGAAGGGGGCGTCGCCACGCCGCCAGGCGAGCACCGCATCGGCCACCGCCCTGCCGAAGCCGATGCTCGCAGCATGCGGCGCCGCCCCTGCCACGAACCAGTTCCAGGCATCGGCCAAGTCGCCCTGCTGCGACGGGTAGAGCGTCCCGAGCACCTTGTAGGCGGCGGCGGCCATGGCGATGTCGGGCTTGGTTCCGGCGGGCGCCGGCGTGGCGACCCGATAGGGCGTCCCGGTGCCGGCTGCCGCCGCATGGGCGTCGTGCATGGCGATCAGCACCAGGGCCAGCGCCCGGGCGCTCTTGAAGGGACCGGTCTGGTCGCCCGGGCCGAAGCTGTGATCCTCCCAGTTCGCCTCCAGCGCCGCGTCGACCCAGTATCTCACGTTCTTCATGGTGATGTCCTCCGGGTTGGCTTGCGGATCGGATGGCCGGTCGGGGTTCCGCCGGGTCCGACGCGCGGGGACATCAGGCTGCCGAGGCCGTTAGGTCAGCGTGAGCCCACCCGGCCGCATCGTGAATTCAGCCGGGACCACCCAATTGACGAAGCGCAAGGCGGCGTGGCCAAACTCCCGCCATAAGGCGCTGTCCGAGGGGAGACACCAGAATGTCCGACAACCAATCGATCGCGGTGAAGCCGGCGGTCGCCGCCTCCGCCCATGTGACCGCCGACCAGCACGCCGCCATGACCGAGGCCGCCGCTGCCGATCCGGGCGGCTTCTGGGCCAAGGAGGCCGGGCGGGTCGCCTGGATCAGGCCGCCGACCCGCATCAAGAACACCAGCTTCACCGACGACGTCTCGATCCGCTGGTTCGAGGATGGGGTGCTGAACGCCTCCGTCTCCTGCCTCGACCGGCACCTGGCCAGCCGCGGCGACCAGGTGGCGATCATCTGGGAGGGCGACGACCCGAACAGCGACGCGAAGGTGACCTACAAGGACCTCCACGCCCGGGTGTGCCGCCTCGGCAACGCGCTGCGCGAGCTCGGCGTGAAGAAGGGCGACCGGGTCTGCATCTACCTGCCGATGATCGTCGAGGCGGCGGTCGCCATGCTGGCCTGCGCCCGGGTGGGTGCGATCCATTCCATCGTCTTCGGCGGCTTCTCGCCGGACAGCCTGGCCTCGCGCATCCAGGACAGCGAGTGCACGGTGCTCATCACCGCCGATGAGGGGCGGCGCGGCGGGCGCAGCGTGGCGCTCAAGACCAATGCCGACGAGGCGTTGGCGACCTGCCCGAGCATCAGCTCCGTCGTCGTGGTGAAGAACACCGGCGCCGCCGTGCCGATGCAGGCGGGACGCGACCACTGGTACGACGACCTCATCGCCAAGCAGCCGGCCGAATGCCCGCCGGAGCCGATGGGGGCGGAGGACCCGCTCTTCATCCTCTACACCTCCGGCTCGACGGGGAAGCCGAAGGGCGTGCTGCACACGACGGGCGGCTACCTGGTCTGGGCCAGCTACACGCATGAGCTGGTCTTCGACTACAAGCCGGGCGAGATCTACTGGTGCACCGCCGATGTCGGCTGGGTGACCGGCCACACCTATATCGTCTACGGCCCGCTGGCGAATGGCGCGACGACGCTGATGTTCGAGGGCGTGCCGAACTACCCCAGCGTCTCCCGCTTCTGGGAGGTGGTGGACAAGCATCAGGTCAACATCTTCTACACCGCGCCGACCGCCATCCGCGCCCTGATGCGCGACGGCGAGGGGCCAGTGAAGAAGACCTCGCGCACGTCGCTCCGCATCCTCGGCTCCGTCGGCGAGCCGATCAACCCGGAGGCCTGGCTCTGGTACTACCGCGTCGTCGGCGACGAGCGCTGCCCGGTGGTCGATACCTGGTGGCAGACGGAGACGGGCGGCATCCTCATCTCCCCGCTGCCCGGCGCGGTGGCGCAGAAGCCCGGCTCGGCGACGCTGCCGCTGCCCGGCGTGCAGCCGGCGCTGGTGGATGGCGAGGGCAAGCTGCTGGAGGGGGCGACGGAGGGCAACCTCGTCATCCTCGACAGCTGGCCAGGCCAGGCGCGCACGGTCTATGGCGACCATGAGCGCTTCATCCAGACCTATTTCTCGACCTTCCCCGGCATGTACTTCACCGGCGACGGCGCGCGGCGGGATGCGGACGGCTACTGGTGGATTACCGGCCGCGTCGACGACGTGATCAACGTCTCCGGCCACCGCATGGGCACGGCCGAGATCGAGAGCGCCCTCGTCGCCCATCCGAAGGTCGCCGAGGCCGCCGTGGTCGGCATGCCGCACGACCTGAAGGGCCAGGGCATCTACTGCTACGTGACGTTGAAGTCGGGCGAGGAGCCCTCGGACGCGCTGCGCAAGGAGCTGGTGACCTGGGTGCGGAAGGAGATCGGGCCGATCGCCTCGCCGGATGCCATCCAATGGGCGCCGGGCCTGCCGAAGACCCGCTCGGGCAAGATCATGCGGCGCATCCTCCGCAAGATCGCGGCGAACGAGACCGAGGCGCTGGGCGACACCTCGACGCTGGCCGACCCCGGGGTGGTGCAGGAGCTGGTCGCGAACCGCATTGGTTAGGCCGCGGAACAGGGGGTGAATCCGGCCTTGGCCGGGCAAAAATTACATCCCCTGGAATCAAGGGCCTGGCCCGAGTCGCGCGAACGAATCGCTGACGCGCGACTCGGGCCGGCGGAAAAGGCTTTCACCGCAAGGGCTTGTGGGTCAGCGGCAGCGGCACCCACAAGCCCGTTCCCGCTCCGGTCAGGGACCGAATCGGGATCAGAAGTCGCTGACGCGGCCCTTCCGCTCCCAGTCGCCATAGCGGGTCGGCTCCGGGCCGGCGGGGCCGCCGATCTCCTTCATCCGCAGCGGCTGCTCCGGCGGCGGGTCGCCGGCGGGCGGCATCATCGGGTCGCCGGGGATAGGCATGTCGGGCCCGGTCGGGTCGGTCACCGGCGGGGGCGGGATCTCGGGTCCAGGCGAGGGCGTCGGGATCGGCGGCGCCGGGGCAGGAGGGTCGCTCGGGGGCAGCGGTGTCGGGTCAGACATGGCGTTCTCCTTCTTGTCGCGTGACAGGGTCCAGCCTCATCTGGTGTCCTGCCTTGCACACGCCAACGCGCAACGGAGGGAGGGGGCGGCACCGATGGGCGGATATCTGCGCACCGCGATCCTGCTGGCCGGGCTGACGGGGCTGTTCCTCGGCATCGGCTACCTGCTCGGCGGGCGGCAGGGCATGGCGATCGCCTTCCTCGTCGCCTGCGCCACCAATCTCTGGTCCTGGTGGAACAGCGACCGCGTCGTGCTCTCCATGCACAATGCCGAGCCGATCGCGCCGGAGAGCGCGCCGCGGCTGTACCGGATGGTGGAAGGCCTGGCGCAGCGCGCCGGCCTGCCGATGCCCGCGCTCTACGTGATCCATGAGGACCAGCCCAACGCCTTCGCCACCGGCCGCAACCCGGAGAATGCCGCGGTCGCGGTCAATACCGGCCTCCTCGACCTGATGTCGGAGCAGGAGGTCGCCGGCGTCGTCGCGCATGAGCTGGCGCATATCCGGCACCGCGACACGCTGCTGATGACGCTGACGGCGACGCTGGCCGGCGCCATCGGCATGCTGGCGCAATTCGGCTTCCTCTTCGGCGGGCGGACGGAGGATGGCAGGCGCAACCCCTTCGGCCCGATCGGCGCGCTGCTGCTGGTGATCGTCGGCCCGATCGCCGCCATGCTGGTGCAGATGGCGATCAGCCGCTCGCGCGAATACGAGGCCGACCGGCTCGGCGCCGAGATCTGCGGCGACCCGCGCTGGCTGGCGAGCGGGCTGCAGAAGCTCGAGCACTACAAGCAGGGCTTGGTGAACCACACGGCGGAGGCGCACCCGGCCAGCGCGCATATGTTCATCGTGAACCCGTTGTCGGGGATGCGGATGGACAGCCTCTTCACCACCCATCCGCCGACCGAGGAGCGCATCCGCCGCCTGCTGGCGATGGCGCCGCCGGCGCCCGCCTGGCCGCAGGCGGCGGCCCGTGCCGCAAGCCCGTGGGGCACGGCCGGCCGCCGCAACCCCTGGGGCTGAGTGCGCATGGCCCCCAAACCCTCCTCCATGGAAAGGCCCGACCGATGCTTCGCTTCGCCCTGCTCGCCGCGCTGATGATCGCCCCCGCCCTGCCCGCCGCGGCGCAGGATGCGGCGGCGGGGCAGCGCGTCTTCAACCAGTGCCGCGCCTGCCACAGCATCGAGCAGGGCGGGCGCAACGGCGTCGGGCCCAACATCCACGGCGTGGTCGGGCGCAAGGCCGGCAGCATCGAGGGCTTCCGCTACTCGGCCAGCATGCGGGAGAAGGCGGCGGGCGGCCTCGCCTGGGACGAGGATACCCTCCGCGCCTATCTCGCCAACCCGAAGGCGGTGGTGCCGGCAGGCTCCATGTCCTATCCCGGCCTACGCAACGAGCAGCAGCTCAACGACCTGATCGCCTATCTGAAGGCGAACGGCTGAGCTTACCCCACCGTCTTGGCCAGCAGCTCCGCGCTGCGGCCATTGGCGATGGTGGCCGCCCGCGCATCCCAGGAATGGCCGCCCATGCGGGCGAAGGCGTGGTCGACGCCTGGATAGACATGCACGGCGACCTGGCTGTGGCCCGAGAGCCCGGCCAGGATCTTCGCCTGCGCCTCGGGCGGGACGAACTTGTCCTTCTCCGCGATGTGCAGGATCAGCGGCGCCTTGATGCCGCCGGCCTCGCCGAGCAGCCCCTCGATGCCGACGCCGTAGTAGCTGATATTGGCATCGGCATCCGAGCGCGCCGCCATCATGTAGGAGAGCCGCCCGCCGAGGCAGAAGCCCATGGTGGCAACCTTGCCGTTGCTGCCCGGCAGCTTGCGCGCATCGGCGACGGTGGCCTTCAGGTCCTCCACCGCCTTGTCCTGGTCCATGCCGTTCATCAGCGCGAAGGCGCGGTCCCACTGCGCCTGGCCGGCATCCGGGTCGAGCGAGACGCCCGGCTCCTGCCGCCAGAACAGGTCGGGGCTGACGGCGATGAAGCCCATATCGGCGACCCAGTCGGAGAGCTGCCGCATGGCGTCGTTCACGCCGAAGATCTCCTGGATCATCACCACGGCGCCGGCGGGGGTGGCCTTCGGCATTGCCAGATAGGCGCCGAAGCGCCCGCTGCCATCGGCCGCGGCGATCTCGATCTCGGGCATGCTCTGCTCCTTGTTTCGAACGGTTCCGGCGGCATCTAAGCCCAGATGCGCAGGCTTGCCATGCCCCTGGCGATGACAATGGTGGCGGCGGCCGGGCCGGCCACCCCGCCCGGCTCCCTCGAGGCGGCCGGCTGGCGCCATGCCGAATGGCATGGCGTCGCCCCGGCCCGCTTCCGCCCATTGCCCGGCGGCGGCGTGGCGGTGGAGGGCCGGGGCGAGGGCAGCTTCGTCTGGCGCCCGGTGCAGGGGCGGGCGGAATGCCTCAGCTGGCGCTGGCGGGTGGAGGCCGGGCCGCCGCCGACCGACCTCACCCGGTCGAGCGGGGACGACCGCGCGCTCTCCATCGCCATCGGCTTCTCCGGCTGGCCGACGCGCGTCACCTTCTGGCAGCGCAGCCAGCATGCCGTGGCCCAGGCGGTGGCGGGCAGCCACCCGCTGCCGCGCAGCGCCCTGCTCTATGTCTGGGGCGGGACGGGGCGGGAGCCCGCGGCCTTCCCCAGCCCGCACATGGCCGGGCTCGGCACCGTCTGGGTGCTGCGCCCGGCCGCGACGCCGACCGGGCGCTGGTTCGAGGAGCGGGTGGACCTGGCCGCGGACTGGCGCGCCGCCTTCGGGGGCGAGCCGCCGCCGCTGCAGGAGCTGGTGGTCGGCACCGATGCGGACGACACCGGCAGCCGGCTCGAGGCGCAGGTCGAGGGGATCCGCTTCGGCCCCTGCCGCTGAGGCATCGAAGGGCCGCGCCATGCGTTGCCGCCGGTTCGAGGAGACCGAAGCGGCATGCGCGACACCCCCAATTCCGGTCAGTTCAGCACCGACGTCCCCGCCCGGCTCGACCGGTTGCCCTGGAGCGGCTTCCACTGGCGCGTCGTCATCGCCCTCGGCATCACCTGGATCCTGGACGGGCTGGAGGTCACGCTGGTCGGCAGCCTGGCCGGCGCCATCCATCAGAGCCCGAGCCTCGCGCTCACCGAGACGCAGATCGGGTTGACCGCCTCGGCCTATCTGGTCGGCGCTGTCTTGGGTGCGCTTGGCTTCGGCTGGCTGGCCGACCGCATCGGCCGCCGCCGCCTGTTCTTCATCACCCTCATCGTCTACATGCTGGCCAGCATCGCCACCGGCTTCGCCTGGGATTTCTGGACCTTCGCGTTCTGCCGGCTGCTGACCGGGGCCGGGATCGGTGGCGAGTACGCCGCGGTCAATTCCGCCATCCAGGAACTCATCCCCGCCCGGTTGCGCGGCCGCGTCGACCTTTTCGTCAACGGCACTTTCTGGGGCGGCGCCGCGATCGGCGCCATCACCTCCCTGGTGGTGCTCGACCCTGCCATCATCGACCCCGAGATCGGTTGGCGCGCCGCCTTCATCGTCGGCGGCGCGCTGTCGGTGGTGGTGTTGCTGCTCCGCCGCCACCTGCCGGAAAGCCCTCGCTGGCTGATGCTGCACGGCAAGCCGGAGGAAGGGGAGCGGATCGTCTCGGCCATCGAGCGGGATGTGGCGGCCGAGAAGGGCCCGCTGCCGCCCACCACCTATGGCCCGACGGTGCTCAACCGCCGTGGCGCCGCCAGCATCGCCGAGATCTGGCAGACCATGTTCCGGACCCACCGTGACCGGGCGATCCTCGGCCTGACGCTGATGTCCTGCCAGGCCTTTTGCTACAATGCGGTGTTCTTCACCTATGCCCTGGTGCTGACCAGGTTCTACGAGATCCCGGCCCATCACATCGGCTGGTTCATGCTGCCCTTCGCCCTCGGCAACCTCGCTGGCCCGCTGATGCTCGGCCGCTTCTTCGACACCATCGGCCGCCGCCAGATGATCACCGCGACCTATGGCCTCGCCGGGCTGCTCATGGCGGCGACCGGCATCGCCTTCGCGCAGGGCTGGCTCTCCGCCTGGGAGCAGACGGCGGCCTGGACCTTGATCTTCTTCTTCGCATCCGCCGCCGCCTCCGCCGCGTACCTCACCGTGGGGGAGAGCTTCCCCCTGGAGATGCGGGCCATGGCCATTGCGCTGTTCTACGCCATCGGCACGGCGGTGGGCGGGGTGGTGGGGCCGACGCTTTTCGGCTGGCTGATCTCGAGCGGGGAACGGGGCGACATCCTTTGGGGCTACCTCATCGCGGCGGCGCTGATGCTGGTGGCGGCGGCGACGGAGTGGAAGCTCGGCTTCGCGGCGGAAGGGCGCTCGCTCGAGGACGTGTCGGCGCCTTTGTCCTCGATTGTCAAATGAGTGTAGGGGCGTACCGATGAGACTCGCGCAACTGGCAGCCAAAGGTTAAGATTCATTTTGCAACTGGCGATTGCGCCCGAGGGAGCAGGCAATATGGCTGCGAGCACCCGACCCCGCATGGCGGATGACGAGTGGGAGAGCGTCTGGCGCGAATACGACCGCCGCGCGCCCACCTCGCCGCCAGCGGCGCCGGCCGCACCGAAGGCCAGGGCGCGGCGGCCCAGCCCCCTCGTGCTGCTCGCCCTCGGCCTCAGCCTCGCCCTCGCGCCGCGGCTGGCCTCGCTGCAGGCCAACATGGCCGGCGGGATCGACAGGCCGCCCGTGGCGGCCTCCCTCTCGCCGGCGGAGGCGGAGCTGCCGCCGCTCTCCGCCTCCGTCGCCCGCCTGGCCGCGCACTCCGCCGATGCGGCCTGCTGGGTGATGCGGCTCGATCCGCGGCAGCCGGCCTGCCCCTGAGGGGCCCCCGGTTCCGTCCAGCATCCCGCATGCTTAAATCAGGGCCTCCAGCAAGGCAGGCTCCCTGATGTCCGTGACGAAGCAGGAATTCCGCGATGCCATGGCCCGGCTCGGCGCTGCGGTGAACATCATCACCACCGGCGGGCCGGCCGGGCGCGGCGGCTTCACCGCCAGCGCCGTCTGCAGCGTGACCGACGAGCCGCCGACCCTCCTCGTCTGCATGAACCGCAATGCCACCGCCGCGCCCACGCTGAAGGCCAACGGCAATGTCTGCGTCAACGTCGCCGCCGCCGGGCAGAAGGAGGTGGCGATGGTCTTCGCCGGCTTCACCAAATGCACGATGGAGCAGCGCTTCGAGGCCGGCACCTGGGCCAGCCTCGCCACCGGGGCGCCGGTGCTGCAGGGGGCGGTCGTCTCCTTCGACTGCCGCGTCGCCGAGATCGTCGAGAAGGGCACGCATTGCGTGGTCTTCGCCGAGGTGGCGGGCATCCGCGGCGGCAGCCACCACGAGCACGGGCTGATCTATTTCGGCCGGGACTACCATCCGGTGGGCAAGGCCGCGGACTGACGGGCCGTGTCGCTGCGGCCCGAGGAGACGGAGCTCCGCCGGCTCGACCTCAACCTGCTGCCGGTCTTCGTCACGCTGATGCGCGAGCGCAGCGTGACCCGGGCGGGGGAGGCGCTGTTCCTGTCCCAGCCGGCGACCTCGGCGGCGCTGGCCCGGCTGCGCACCGCCTTCCGCGACGAGCTGCTGGTGCGGAACGGCAAGGCGCTGGAGCCGACGGCGCGGGCCGAGGCGCTGCTTGCCGCCCTCTCGCCCTCGCTCCAGGCGATCGCGGCGACGCTGGCGGGTGCCGTGCCCTTCGACCCGGCGGGGGATGAGCGGGTCTTCCGCATCGGCTGGACCGACGATGTGGGCATGGCGGCGAAGCCGCTGCTGACCCGCATATGGCAGCAGGCGCCGCAGTGCCGCGTGGTGATCCGCGCGGCCAATTACCGCACCATCCCGGGGATGCTGGAGAGCGGCGAGATCGGGCTGGCGATCGGCTTCATGGGCGACGACCTGCCGGCGCTGGCGAAGCAGCGGGTGCTGCGGCGGGGCGGCTTCCAGGTGTCAGGCGACATGGAATCTCCCTCCCTTGGCGACATGAAATCGCCCCCCCTCT